>NZ_JABXHF010000071.1:0-10000 GCF_013393565.1 Virgibacillus sp. | reverse complement strand
ACATAGTTTTATAGAATGCACTACGGTATTCTGCACTTCCGAAAATGTTTTCTTTTGGCACTTGCTCCACTTGATTGAATTTCATACCAGTAATCGGATTGAAGTTTCTTTCCTCTGGTTGTTTGTTAGTTTCTTTTTCTTGGATATTTTTCTTTGCTTGGTTCAAACCTTCAATTTCAATATTAATTGCTGCAATATCTGCTTCAGGGTCTGTATCAATAGTTCCTTTGATCTGTGCTGCTCTTGTTTCGATTTCCTCTAAAGTTGAATTACGGTAATGGTTAAATGCTTCCTGTACTGTTTTAAAATTCATTATTAAACACTCCTCATTAATAGTTGATTAATTTTTATTTTAGCTGCTTTTCTTTCTGGGGCTTTTAGCTTTTGCCATGTTCCTTCTATCGCTGATCTAGCTTCTACACTTGTTTGTGGATATGCTGGAAAAGCTACAATACTGCACTCATAGACTTTTTCTATTTTGCTTATAGTTCTAGTATTTGTTTTTGCATTAAAGTGACTGCCGTCTTTTGGTACTTTGAATGCAAAACTCATTCCCGATAGATCACCACGTTCTACTGCCGTATGAACGCTTTTCCCATCTTCGGTATTAGGTAATTCTGCCCTTAGCGTTAATCCTGCCGCATCTAACGCCAATTGCATTGTCTTTGGTGTTCTTGCTAAAGGAATTTTATTCATATCATGGTTATACAATAGTCTAACGTCTGATATATCAGCGTTATCCAATGCTCCACGCTGTATAACCTCAATATATTCCCCGAATGGTGCTTTTATAGTGGTAGGCTGATCGTAAACAATCGGTCTACCAGTTAAGATAAGGCTGCCTTCTCCTACCGGATTAGCTGCTCTTATTTCTGCTATCCTTAGTTCCTTCATTTTGGTTGTCTCCTTTCTCTTTAAGCTGATATTTATCTACTATATCTGTATTCACCATGTTTAATGTTTGAAGTCGCTTGTCACCATCTTCAACAGGTGGCAAATTTAATATTTCTAATGCTTGATTAATAGTAAATAAGCCAAATGGAGTAAGCTCTTTTAAAATATTTGTCTTAGTTGTATTGCTAGCAAACTGCAATCTATTTGCTTCAAATATGATAGAATTTCCAAATGCTTGCTCACGTTCAGTGAATAGCTTTTCTGTAAGTTCTAGCGAAAATTGTACTGCTATTGGCTCAAGCACACTTTCGTAAAACGCTGCCCATTCATCCTCTGTATAGGTGCTATTTACAATGTTTTCGCTAATACCTAAATACTCATATGTTTTTTTCTTTACGGCTTCCAGTTGCTTATCATCAATAGAAACAGGGGTTGTTTCAAGTGGTACATAATCATACTTGGAATCTATTGCAGCTATACCGCCATTATTACTAACGCTTAAATAATCCTGTACAAAAGCTTCTTTTTCCTCTTTTAACTTCTCTGGACTTAGTACCTGATTATATTTCAATAATCCCCTAATGGTAGCGTTAGATTTAATACTATTTTGTAATCCTTCATTTTGGGTATGTGCTAAGTCTAGTGTTGGCAGAATAGCTGTGTTTGTATCTCCTAACAAGTCATTACTATTAAAGAAACGCCTAGCAATAAATACCTCTGATAAATGCAATGTTACTTGTTTCCCATTTCCAAATAAGAAACGACAATACAATTCCCCTGTCATATCAGTTAGATACTCCATGTTCTGTGGAGAAAGTGGGTAAATAGCTTGCAAGTTACCTCTATCATCCTTTTGCAGATAAGCAAATGCATTATTGTATAAATAATAGTGTGTTACTAGCTTATAAAGTAGATCATATGCAGTCATATATGGATTGGGTCTGACTTGCAATATACGGTTCAAGCGTTGTTCCCCTTGCTTTCGTTTATCTGGCATTGTAATTACATGTGTCCCTTTAAGCTTGGCTGCATTTCTTGCTATGGCGTCAACTGCTGATCTATAAATATCACTTTCATAAGCATTTCCGCTGAATGGTGTGAATATCGCTGTTCCACCACTCATTATTTCAGCTCGTTTTGTATCTTTAGGTTCTCTTAAAAACCTAAAGATTTTATCAAAAAAGCCTGCCATTGTTTCACCTCTTTATTTTGAATAGTAATAGGTTGTTCTTTTTCCCTTTCTTCTTGTGGGAGTGTGGCTATTTCGTAAAGTGCTCGGAAAGGTAATTCCGACCACGTGGTCGCTTTTGAATCTCCTAATTCACTTGCTACCTTCATCAAACGTTGTGCTTGACGTTCGTGGATTCCAATATCTTCAAGCCACTTCCCGAATTCCCCATGCACAAGATCATTCTCTTTCACATGCTTCAACCTTTTACCGATCTCGAATATAGCTTGTCCAGTTTTATAAATAACTTCATAATCCTTACAGTGACTTGGTTTTTTAAGCATTTCTCCATTTATTTTTTGGACACAGTGGACAAGATGTTTTTTTATTTGTCCCTTCACTGCTTCTTACTCTCCCAATGGTTTTATTAATAACTGGACAAGAAGGACAAGTTTTTCAGAAACATAACACCTTATATGGTTTTAAAAAAATCTAAAAACTTTTTCATGTTTATGTTTTATTTCTTGTCCACTTTGTCCACTTTGTCCTTTTTTGCTACAAAACCATTGATATATAAGGTTTTTGAAGATGGACACAAATTGGTATTTTTTTAATCCATTTGTCCACTTTGTCCCACTTCACTAGTTTGAAAGTCAAAATCCAGTTCTTTAACAATATCCATATTTAAAGCTATAGCTCTATGCCTTGTTCCTTTATGGCTCACTCTCGTATAATCTACCGTTTTCCCGTTCTTTTCTACAGGTACAGTTATACCCCGTTTGAGCCATTCTTTTCTAGTTTGTTTTTCTTCCACTCCTAAAAATTCAGTTAAATAAGATGGAGTTAAAAACAACTGCTTTTGCTTATCTTTGTAGATCGCCTTTATTTTTCCTCTTGGTAAATATCTACCTAATATACTTTCTCTATCACTATCCAAATCAGTTAGTATTTCCTCTAAAAATTGCATAGGCTTATCTATTGTCTTATTATCCTCTGCTATTTCATCAAACAGACGTGATATTGCTTTTAAGTCTATATCCATCCCTAGCGTTTTGTTCAATATACTTCCAGTAAAATGAACGGCTGCATAATATCCTGCTAAACGGCTTAAAACTTCATTTCCCTTAGCCTTATCTATATAATGACTTCTAAAGTTATGGTATTCAGGAATTAAATCCTTCTTTTGTTTTTGCCATACTTTCAAGAAATCAATCCCAACTGCACCATAATTGTTTTCCATTCCTTCATACAACTGTATGATATTGTCTTGATCTTTCTTTAGTGGCTCGTCAATTAACGGAATAATTCTAGCAGCCGCACCGCCCTGATTCTTTGCATATTCATTAAGAGAAACTTCCCCTGTACTTAATAAAATATTGTTCCAAGTGTATTCCCTCTGGCTTCCTTTTAAACTACCTCGTCCTTTTGATCTACCACCACTGAACTGATAAATAATATCTTTTAAAACTCGTTCATTAGCTTTTCTCGTATCATCAAGCAATAATGGGTAGCTATTTAAATATGCTGCTTTACGTTCAATAGAAACTCGTGTGGCGTTCCATTCATTCAGGAGGTTTTCATTTCCCCAAACGCTAGCCGCTACTCTTAAAGTTGTTGTTTTACCTTGTGAAGTCGTTCCACTGAGATCAACAATGAAAGGCTGTACTTTTAGGTCTTTTATAACAATACTTGCAAAGCTTGCTAGTACCATAAAAACAGCTTTAGGGCTTTGTTTAATCCGTTCAAATACTTCATTTTTCCATGTTTCGCTTGTTCCTTTTACCTCGAAACCTTCATTTATTTGCTTTTCACCTTGATCTATTGCCATGATCTCAATATCATTAGAGAGAACAGGATGAATGAATCTTCCTTTAATACCTCCTAACCTCTCAACTGCATCATACTGTTTAATGCCATTCGCTAATAAATACCGATCGAAATAGGTGATAATTTTTTTAACATTGTTTTCATTAACAGAAAATCCCCTGTCACTTAGTTCAAGCAATTCTTTTCTAATTGCAATAGTAGAAGCTGGAACGATCTCTTTCACTGTTCTATTGCGGTCATTCCATTGAATTTCATAAAATACTTGCGGTCGTTCCACGTTATGAAATTCTTTTGTTATATATGGCGTTTTACGTGATACAAGCGTTGTTACTATATTCCCATCTTTATATTCTTTTTCCTCAAACAAAGTATCCTTAGAACCAATTTTAAACGGTTTAGGAATAACCACATTTTTCTGTTCACCTTCAATTTGAAATTGAAAACTCGGATTACTCTTATTGGAAAAGTTATTTTCTCCGTCAACTTTTTTAAAAGCTGAATTCACCTTTTCAGCAATGATTCTAAGGGGAAAATCTTCCTTGTATGGAACAAAGTATTTATATGCTAATTCAAGACTTTCCTGTACCTTACTCTTATCAACACCACATGTTAAAAGCCTTCTTGCTAAGTCATAAAAGTCACCATCACGTGAACCACTAGTTTCATATGGATAAGCCATAGGAGAAGATACTTTTTGACCATTCCAGACTTTTTTCAAATAATGTGGTGGCTCATCTAGCTGTTCTAAACTTTTTGAGACAATATAACGCCCTTCAGTGTTAAAAGTGGGGAAAACTTCATATCCCGAACCAGCCTTACGTGCATCCGTTACAAGTCCTAACCCATTTACATAGCCTTGATACTGAGTAAACCCTTCTGATTCTTTAAAAATAAAGTGATAACCTTTAGGCGTTTTAATAGCATGATGATGAATGTTTTCTCCTTCCAGTAATTCTTTTAGCAGCTTACCCTGTATATCATCATCCACGTCAATTAAGTATCTTCCTTTAGGGATAACAGCACCAATCCAACCGCCTTGTTCCAACCAGTTATTTATTTGATCGTCATTTAATGACTCCGCATCTTTCCATTTTTCTGCTGCTTTTTTTGCTGTTTGATAGTCATTATTTCCTCTGGAATAGCCAATTAACTTAATGATTTTTGCACCAGGCATTAATTCGTGAACCTTTTCTGTGTAACGTGCTGTGATAGCCTGCAAGAAGTTCACCCCCTTACTAAAAACTTTGTATATTAAATGCGTTTTATGGTATAATTCATGGTATACTTATAGTAAGTTTTTTTATAATTGCTTAGGGTTTCCCCTTTAGAAGCAATTAAAATTGGTATGATTCCTTTTCAAGATCAGATAACCATCTATCAATGGTATCTTTTTTAAACATGGTTCTTGAACCAATCTTGATATGAGGAATCTTTTTTTCTCTACATAGCTTGTAAATGAAATCAGGACTTAAATCTAAGTAAACAGCAATTTCTTTCACAGTCATGGTAGTACGTTCGATTGTTGGTAGGTTTTTCATTTCTTTTTGCTTGATAGCTTCTTTTATATTCATTACTATTTCCCCTTTCATTAGTGAACGACTTTTAAATGATTTGATTTCGTTCCATGTATCTTTTCTGGCTTACCATTCCGAATATACATTGCTTCTCCTTTACTATTCTTAAAGGTATTTGGTGTTTCCATACCTTGAGAAGCCATAAATTCCTCGAATAGTCCTAAATGCCCTTCTGCTCGTCTTAAATCACTCATAAGACACAAGATTTTTACACTAAAATTCATTATCTCCCGATTCATATATTCCCATAGAAACTCATGAACATTTTCGCCAATAGGCTTGTCTTGATCTAGCGTTTCAATATATTCTTTCGTGTAGAAATAATCCTTCATTTCGTATTTATCACCATCAAATTCTTTAGCAATTGGAAATATATTCATAAACTCTTTAGGTGTTAATTTTCCCATTGTACCTTTAATTGCACTTGCTAATTGAAATGCACTTAAAATTTCGTCATATTCCCTTTTCTTTGGCATACTGTTTATCAGCTTCACACCATAGAAGATATTACGTATGATTAATTGCTTGTCATGCTCGTCTTCTAACCGAGCTTTGACCGTTCTGATAAATGCATTTAAATACAGAGAATACTTATCTGAATTAATTTGCTTCATGCTGTACCTCCTGTTTTATCACTTTTTCAAAGATTGCTTGCATTGTATTGTGTAGTTCAACATTTACCTGGTTTAATTCATCAACCGTATATCTCAAAAGTTCGTCCATTATCCTAACGGTTTGGTGAAAATCTCTAAAATAAAACCTAACGTCTTGTTCATTAATATTGTCCATATCCTCACGTAAATGCCCAATAACTTCTTGAACATCATTTAAAGTAATAACTTTTAAATTTAAATCTCCCGTTTGCGTATCCAATACTTTCACAAGTTCTTTTAAAGAGGTTTTATTGTCCACGCTTTCCATCTCCTTTTCTTTATTTATCATCAGATACACCATCATTTACTAGATTTGAAATACATTCCTGATATTCACTTATCCCTTTCAACTGACCATCAATCAAAATAAAAATAGCGTTTAATTTTTTCTGTATTAACCCACGCTTCATGTATTCTGCTGATGCGTCTGGATATTTTTCTGTATCTTCAATTAGTTCTCCTAAAAACATCATTTGACCGTCAATCGTTTCTAAGTTCGCTTTTATCGCAGAAGCTTGATTTGATATTTCATCCTTATAGTTCTCCATGCTTTCCGTCTCCTCCTCATTTTCTTCACTTTCCAATACATAGCATTCAATTGTTTTATCGACTTCTTGCTTAGAATAAAAACCTTCATATGCTTCATGAATGCAATCTTTCGAACAAAATACAGTACCATTCTTCCCAGCTCGATAATAACGACTATGAAGTGTTATAGCTTTTCCACAATTAGCGCAGATCATTTTTTTCAGCTCCCCACCTTGATTGAATCCTATCGGCGTCATTTATTGCCAAAAAAATAGGCAGAATACTATTAATTTTAAAGAGAATTTTACTACTAGGCAAAGTTCTGCCGTTTTCTATATCGGAATAGTAACTTCTTGAAATACCAATTTTTTCGGATACTTCCTTTTGTGTCCATTTCCTTTTTTGGCGTTCCTCTTTTAATTTTATATAAAAGCTCTCTTTAAATAACATTTTCGCACCTCCTAATGAACTCTATCGGCGTCATTGATTAATTTAAGTATACACGCCTCAAAAAACAATGTCAAGAAAATGTTTCCTATTGACGTCATTTTTTGCTATTCTTAATATATAAGGTGGTGAAAACATGACAATAGGCGATAATATAAAAGCAATAAGAAAAGCTCGAAACCTTACACAAGAGAAACTCGCTAAAGAAATGGGCATATCACGATCATATTTAAGTGACATAGAAAACAACAGAAAAAATCCTAGCACGAAAACATTACAGTCTCTATCTAATAAACTTGGTGTTACAATGGCTTATTTGACAACTGGCAAAAAAATGTTGGCTGATCTAACTGAAGATGAAAAAATAGAAGCTTTCAAAAATATGAGGCATCTATTTAAAAAGAATACGAAAGATGCTCAAGAAAAATTAAAAAGTGATATTGAGGATTTACTAAGTCGTGAGTTAAACTTTGTGGAAACAGTGTACCTAGTAAATGTATTAAATTTTCTTAAACACTCTGACAGCGAAGGTATAAAATTCATGGCTAGCTTTATTCGTATTCTTAACAGTACCATTGGCGAGGTGATTGAAGATGATTCAGTTACCCAAGAGGAAACAAAAAAATTCATTGATGATACAATAAAAGATATGAGGGAATTTCTTGAAAAGTGGTTTAACTATAAAGGCTGTGAGTAAAATGACATAAATTATAATCATGGCAAAAAAGTAGAACCCATCTTCTGTTATACTTGAAACACTTTGCAACTGCTAAACATTATTTATATTAAAATTAAAGTATTCAAGGACAACATTTTTTGATGGAGGTTATTTTTTATGGCTGGTAGTGTTGAAAACAGAGGGAAAGGAAAATGGCGTTTAACCGTATATCTCGGACAAGGGATAGATGGAAAATATATTCGAAAAAGGAAAACAGTTGCAGCTAAAAACAAAACGGAAGCTAGAAAACTTCTTACAGCTTTTGAGAATGAAATAAATAGTGGTGAATACATTGAGCCAACGAAAATTAAGTTTTCTGCTTTTGTGGAGGACTGGCGCAACTTATATGCAAATAAGCATTTTGCTGCAAAAACTCTTGAAACGTATAACTATATATTAGATAGTCATATTTTACCTACATTTGGACATAAGAAACTTGAATCCATTCAACCAATACATATAACAAAATATCTTAATGATCTTGAAACTGCTCGGAAAGATAAGAAGGAAGGAAAACTTTCAACCGCTACGATCTACAAACATTATGCAATCCTTCGATCTATTTTCAATTACGCTACAAACCATTTACGCATTTTAAAGAAAAATCCTGTTACCCTTGTTCCTAAACCTAAAGTTGAAAGCAAAAAGTATGAAGTGTATACAGATGAAGAAGTAGATAAATTATTTGCTTTATTGGATAATGAGTTAATACATTATGCCTTAATGGTGAAAATAGCTATTTTAGGTGGACTTAGGCGTGGTGAAATACTCGGCTTGCTATGGGAAAATGTAAATTTTGAAAAGAATACCATTCAAGTACAATATTCGCTTAACTATACAAAACAAAAAGGTTACGAATTAAAGCCTCCTAAAAATGGTGAGGAAAGAACAATAACTCTCCCTAGCTTCTTAATGGATGAATTAAAAGAATATAACCATTTAAGAAAAAAAGACCAATTACAAGCTTTTGAATTATGGAATGGAAAATACTATAATTTTGTATTTTCTACTCAAGAAATAAAAGAAGGAAAGATTGTTGAATTCGGAAAACCATTTTATCCCGGAAGCGTCTCCCGATGGTGGACTAGATTTTTAAATCGAACCAAATTTAAAGCCATTCGCTTTCATGATCTGCGCCATACTGCTGCAACACTTTTAATAAATGAAGGGTTACACGCAAAACATATTTCCTCACGTTTAGGACATGCTGACATTCAAATTACTATGAATACTTACGGTCATTACTTACAAGAAGCAGATCAAAATGCCGCTAATATCTTAGAACAAAAATATGGCAAAAAGAACGTCTAAACGCATGAATATAGTGTTTTTGCTTGGGGCGAAAATTGGGGCGAAACTCAAAATAAAAATATAAAAATGTATCAAATAAAGCATATAGGAAAAAGCATCAACTTAAAGAAAAGCTGATACATCAACATTTTCATTCACGAAACTGTTATAGTATTCTCAATGTAGCGCACTCGTAATGAAGGGGTCGGAGGTTCGAATCCTCTCACCAGCATCATGGATAAACGCTTATATAATGCGACTCTTGAAAATTTCAAGAGTCGCATTTTTAATTCATTTTATTCTTTTGACGGCATTTTGACGGCGAATCTTTATTATAGATTGGTTCTTAGTGGTTCTTATTCATCTAAGGGGCTATTATTTTTTCATAAAAATTAATGCCACCTTATTGTAACTAGTTTCGATTATGGTTGAGGAGGTGGTTTTGTCGTGGATAAACTAATGCCAGGGAATGGTTGGTTTGGATCTGCTGAAGAATGAGGGTACTTAATCCTAAAAAGGCAGCATATATTAAGGTATATAATAAAGTGAAACTTCATTCAGTAGGAGTTTTCTTCCATCTCCTACTGAATGTTAGTACCACAAGGGTATGACCTAAAGGCCCTGAACGAATCGGGCATTTAGGTGCCGTTTTCTCCCACTTAGACCCTGTTGTATCAACTCAGGTCTTGAAGTGGGAGGCTTACGGCACCTTACATGCGGGATAAAACAACATTTGATATTTTTAAGTTGATTAAAAAGCTGTTTAAATAATTTAGAGGCTGGGACATAAGCAAATACTAAATAGCAAAAACCGAACAATTCATTTATAATTGTTCGGTTTGTTTGTGTTAAAAAAATTCCTATCATCGCTACGTCAAACTATTTCGCTTTCCGCGGGCAC
>NZ_JABXHF010000070.1:0-20657 GCF_013393565.1 Virgibacillus sp. | reverse complement strand
TCCGACGGAATAACATACCAAGGAAATCATTGAAATACAAAACACCAATGGAGTGTTTCATAGATTATGTCGGTCAGGATTTTGATAAAAGCATGTTGTCTCGCTTAATTTGACAAATCAAAAATAATAAAAACAGGAGGGAATGAATTGCGGTATAAAGAAATAAGTGGAAAAGAAATTGTAAACGTACAAGAAGGAGCAAGGTTAGGCGTATTGGGACAAACAGATTTAGAAATTAATGAAACTACTGGTCAAATTGAAGCTTTTATTATTCCAAATTATAAATGGTTTGGTTTAAAAAAGGAAGCGGAAGAAACCAAAATTCGCTGGAATGCAATTAAAAAAGTGGGCGAGGATATGATTATTATCGATACAGAGAACAGTATATGACATTTTATCAAATAGCTGCTAGTACACCCAGTTGAGGAATTGGAAGATGCGGTCTGACAAGTTTAAGCGAGACATAACAGCAGCTAAATCCCCATCTTTGAAGAGACCTTTAGGTCGTATCCCTATATTAAACCATGATTCAGGATGAAAACTTCTCCCACATTGATTTTTTAAACAGTGCTAAATCAAACGTTGCTGTCTTCCAAATTGGAAGGCTTTTTTATTTGCATAGGAAATGATAAAATGAAGTGCTTATGGATAACGAAATAACCGAATAGCCATTTCTAGCTCCATCGTCCAGCAACGACGTGAATTCACAAAATTGACCTAGATAAGTCATCATCTATTCATCGCTAAGAGGAAGGCCCGACTAAAAACGGGCTTGCCGCCCGACTTCGGCATACTGCTGTTTTAGTGGAATGATTCCTAAATCTTTAGTTGATTCGTTCCATTCGCTACGTTGCTAAACGGGCGCTCCGCACATTTGTTCTTTGCCACACAATTGAAAATCATCTTGGTAACTATTTGCCCCAATACAAGATGATGTAAGATTTTACCTCAGAATTAGAGAAGGAATACAGCATACGTCCTGTTTTGTAAAAGCCCTTTTAAAAAACGTATGAATTTTCCATAAAATGATGCTATCTTTTATGTAGTCGTCTTTCCCAGTTAGAATTTTGCTTCTTAAATTTGTGTATAGTAATTGTTTTCATAAAATGTAATCACTAACTCGATCTCCATACATAAGCTATAAAGAAATGTGAATGAAAATGGTACGTTTGGAGGGTCTTTACAAACATGAACCGAACAATTGCAATAGTCGGCGGAGACGCCCGTTATTTAGAATTAATTCGCCAACTCCAAGCATTAACAGATACAACACTTTTGCTTATTGGGTTTGATAAATTAGAGCAAGGATTCACAGGCTTAAAACAATTGGCTATTGATGAAGTCACACCGAGCGAATTAGACGCGGTTATCTTACCTATAACTGGTACGGATTCTAATGGGATGGTAGAACCTGTTTTTTCAGAAAAAAAAATCCACCTCTCCACGAACTGGTTTCAACAACTGAAAAAATCAACAATTGTATTTTCTGGAATAGCCAATGCTTATTTGAAAAATGCCATAAGCAAAGCAAATATCAAGTTAGTTCCTCTGTTAGACCGAGATGATGTTGCTATATATAACTCTATTCCAACGGCAGAAGGTACGATTATGATGGCCATTGAACATACAGATTTCACGATCCATTCCTCCTGTGTCGTTGTAGTTGGGTTTGGCAGAGTGGGACATACGGTTGCAAATAAATTTTCTTCTCTAGGTGCAAAAGTATCCGTTAGCGCGACTCACATGAAAGATCTAGCAAGAGTAACTGAAATGGGCTTAACAGCAATCCCACTAGATCAATTAGCGCTTCATATGCAAGCGTGTGATTTACTCATTAACACTATCCCAGCTCCTGTAATTAGAAAAGAGGAGATGAAACATCTTCCATCGCATGCAGTTATCATTGACCTGGCTTCAAAGCCTGGAGGAACTGATTTTACGTATGCAAAACAGCGTGGTATTAAAGCCATGTTGGCGCGCAGTTTACCAAGTATAGTTGCACCTAAAACTGCAGGGAAAATATTAGCTAATGTTATAAAACAAGAAATCATTCAAAATCCGTATTGAACATTTAGCTATTTGTGTTTTTGAAAGTTATTTCAGTGCTAGATAAAAAAGGAAAAGATTCATTTGCCAGCTTTAATGGCAATTTTTCATAAGGATAGAAATCCTACACAATAAATACTAATTTCCATAGGAGGTACGATCAATGCGTTTAAAAGGTAAGAGAATTGGTTTTGGCTTAACAGGTTCCCATTGCACATATGACCAAGTTTTTCCACAAATGGAGAAATTAATGGATCTAGGTGCTGAAGTTGTTCCAATTGTAACATACACAGTAAGAACGACTGACACGAAGTTCGGTGATGCTCAGGACCATATGGAAAAGATTCAAACCATTACTGGGAAAGAAATTATAACTACGATGCCTGAGGCAGAACCGCTAGGGCCTAAAATGCCATTAGATTGTATGGTCATTGCTCCGCTAACCGGAAATTCCTTAAGCAAACTTGCCAACGCTTTAACAGACTCACCAGTTTTAATGGCAGCTAAGGCAACAATGCGTAATCAACAACCTGTAGTAGTGGGTGTTTCTACAAACGATGCACTTGGTTTAAATGGAGTTAATCTAATGCGTTTAATGGCTAGTAAGTTTATTTACTTTGTTCCATATGGGCAAGATGATCCTTATTTAAAGCCAAACTCACTTGTTGCAAAAATGGAATTAATACCAGAGACTATTGAATCTGCACTTGAATTTAAACAACTACAACCAGTTATTGTTCCTCATCGAAGCTGATCTGTGATAAAATGATAAGCTAGAAGTCTAATAATCTAGTTTTGGAAAGGAGCAATAAATTCATGTCGCAAAAATCAGCCTATAATGTAGCTGTGGTTGGAGCAACAGGCGCAGTTGGTCATAAAATACTGGAATTATTACAAGAGAAAGATTTTCCAATAAATAAATTGAAGCTTTTATCTTCCAAACGATCTGCTGGTTCTAAACAGGTTTTTAACCAAGAGGAAATCATGGTCGAAGAAGCAGTACCTGAAAGTTTTGAAGGCGTTGATATTGCTTTGTTTTCAGCGGGTGGTTCAGTTTCTAAAAAGCTCGCTTCAGAAGCTGTGAAACGTGGTGCAGTAGTAATTGATAACACAAGCGCCTTTCGTATGGATGAGTCTGTGCCACTTGTAGTTCCTGAAGTCAACAAAGAAGACTTAAAAGATCACCAGGGAATTATTGCCAATCCAAATTGCTCTACCATTCAAATGGTGGCAGCGTTAGAGCCACTAAAAGCTAAATTTGGTTTAAGACGTATTATCGTATCCACTTATCAAGCCGTTTCAGGTGCAGGTAATGAAGCATGTGATGAGTTAGCGAATCAGTCACAAGCTTATTTGTCTAATGAAGAAATGAAAGCAACTATTCTCCCTGTTAAAGGAGATGAAAACCATTTTCCAATTGCATTTAATGCACTACCACAAATTGATCTCTTTCAAGAAAATGGTTATACTTTTGAAGAATTAAAAATGATTAATGAAACGAAGAAAATTATGCATGCACCAGACCTTTCAGTGGCTGCAACTTGTGTACGTTTGCCATTCTTTACGTCTCATGCAGAAAGTGTATATATTGAAGTAGAGAATGAAGATGTAATGGTAAAGGACATTTGGGAAGTGTTACAGCATGCAGAGGGGATCGTGTTGCAGGATAATCCAAAAGAGCAGATTTATCCAACACCTTTAGCTGCAGAGGGTAAACAAGATGTATTTGTTGGTAGAGTTCGCAAGGATTTAGACAATAAACACGGGTTCCATCTATGGATTGTATCTGATAATTTATTAAAAGGCGCAGCTTGGAATACGGTACAAATCGCCCAAGAGTTAATTCAAAATAATTGGTTGCAACGATAGAGGTGTACGAATGGAAATACTCATTCAAAAATTTGGTGGTACTTCGGTACAGTCACAAGAAAACCGAGACCATGTAATTAAACATATAAAAGATGCTTTAGTAAAAGAATATAAACTTGTAGTTGTCGTTTCTGCATTAGGCAGAAAACCTGATCCTTATGCTACAGATACGCTACTCAGTCTGGTAGATTTTCCGGCGAATAAAAATGCTTCACGAGAATTGGATATGCTCATGTCGTGTGGTGAGATTATTTCATCCGTTGTACTTTCTAATGAATTACAAAAGCAACATATTACTGCAACGGCTCTAACTGGCTCACAAGCAGGATTCATTACAACAGATGACTTTACAGAAGCAAAAATTAAAGAAGTAAAGCCAGAACGAATCTTGCAAGAATTAGAAACGCATGATGTGGTAGTTGTCGCAGGTTTTCAAGGAACTACTACATCTGGTGACATTACGACAATAGGACGTGGTGGAAGTGATACAACAGCTGCAGCATTAGGTGTTGCTTTATCAGCTGAGCGGATTGAAATATTCACAGATGTAAATGGTATTATGACTGCTGATCCACGGGTTGTTGAAACAGCAAGACCACTTGATGTAGTTACGTATTCTGAAATTTGTAACTTGGCATATCAAGGAGCAAAAGTCATTCATCCCCGAGCAGTAGAAATTGCTATGCAAGGGAAAATTCCTATGCGTGTGCGTTCTACCTACTCCAAAGATGAAGGAACGCTTGTTACGTCTTCACGTGTAGAAGGGATGGACATTATTGATCTATTAATTACTGGAATTGCACATATGGATGCTATAACTCAGATTCAAGTACAAACGAAAGAGGCAGCATTTGGGATGCAGTCAGACGTATTTAAAGCAATGGCTGAAGCAGGGATTTCTGTTGATTTCATTACCATTTCACCTACAGGGGTGATCTATACTGTACCAAATGCTTACACAGAAAAGGCTGTACACATATTAAACACGCTTGGATTTGAACATGAAATTACTGAGAACTGTGCAAAGGTATCAGCTGTAGGAGCTGGCATGACTGATGTTCCTGGTGTTGCTGCAAAAATTGTGCAAGCATTGACTGATGCGAATGTGCAAATTCTGCAGTCAGCAGACAGCCATACAACCATTTGGGTACTCGTACATGAAAAAGATTTAAAAGCGGCAGTAAATGCATTGCATGAAGCTTTTGAATTGAGTCACATAATCAACTCCGCACAATGAATAGAAAAGGTGATTAGAATGAACTTTGGTAAAGTGTTAACTGCAATGGTCACACCCTTTGATTTAAATGGAAATATTGATTATACGCAGACAGATGCACTTATTGAACACTTGTTGCAAAATGGTACAGAGGGTTTAGTCATTGCAGGAACAACAGGTGAATCACCAACTTTAACTTCTGAAGAAAAAGTGAGCCTGTTTAAACATGTCGTTGGTCAAGTAAATAAACGCGTTCCTGTTATTGCAGGGACTGGAGGGAATAACACGCAAGCTTCGATAGATTTAACCAAGGAAGCAGAACGTTGTGGTGTGGATGCGGTGATGCTTGTAGCACCGTATTACAATAAACCAGATCAACGTAGTCTATTTGCACATTTCAAAACTGTAGCTCAAAGCACATCGCTACCTGTGATGCTCTATAATATACCAGGAAGATCGATTGTAAATATAACCACGGAGACAACTGTAGCGTTAAGTAAAATAGATAATATTGTTTCTGTCAAGGAAGCTAGTGGTGATCTTGATCAAGTGTCTCAAATAATTGAGCTAACAGATGATTCGTTCTCTGTATATAGTGGTGACGATAGTATGACATTACCAATATTGTCTGTTGGAGGTACAGGTGTTATTTCGGTAGCTTCTCATGTGATAGGAAATGAAATGCAGCAAATGATTCAATTGTTTGAAGAAGGAAGCACGTGTCAGGCAGCTAAGCTTCATCGTCAATTGTTGCCTGTTATGAAAGGGTTATTTATGGCGCCTTCTCCTTCACCTGTAAAAGCTGCCCTTCGCATAAAAGGAATAGAAGTTGGTGGTTTGCGTTTGCCACTACTTGAACTATCGCAGCAGGATAAAGATAAATTAACAACGATCTTAGAAAATACCGGTATATAATGCCGGTATTTTTTTATACTATAGGAAAGTATACAGTTTTAAGGTTTATAGTATAAGAAAAACTAAAGCTCCTGCCATAAAGATTTGGCGGTAAGCCAAGTTTTTCTAAGGTAGCATAAAAAATATCCATAGTTATGAGATTGATTGGTAAATGTTTACCTGTTTCATTTGATAAACTGTCGTCAAGTGTAAAAATAAATAATTTTTTTATTTGTCTAACCGGTAAGGTGAAACAAATTTTACCGGAAAAAGAACACAGTAATATTTCTTAAAAGAAGCCTGCATGATTATCGGATGTTCCGTTCATACTATGAGAGGAATAACTTGTTAATGAGGAGTGTGTAAGTAAATGGATAAACAGCCAGAAAAAAAGGACGATCAAACGCAAGATAATAATTCCTCTGCTTTAGTGCAAAAGATTCAACAACTAGGACAATCTAATGTACCACAAGCGCCAGATTCAAATATACATGTGCTTTCCATTATCGGACAAGTAGAAGGGCATGTACAACTCCCACCACAAAACAAAACAACAAAGTATGAGCATTTATTGCCACAATTAGTTGCCATTGAACAGAATCCGAAAATTGAAGGTTTAGTTATCTTATTAAATACGGTTGGTGGTGATGTCGAAGCGGGGTTAGCCTTATCTGAAATGATTACTTCTATATCTAAACCTACAGTCTCGATTGTGCTTGGAGGAGGTCACTCCATTGGGGTGCCTATAGCTGTTGCTACGGACTATTCTTTCATTGCACCGACTGCTACGATGACGATACATCCAATTCGTTTAACAGGTTTAGTTATCGGTGTACCACAGACGTTTGAGTATTTGGATGAAATGCAAAATCGTGTGGTTGACTTTGTCGTAAATCATTCTAATATAACAGAGGAAAAATTTAAAGATTTAATGTTTGCAAAAGGTAATTTAACACGTGATATCGGTACAAATGTTGTTGGGAAAACAGCAGTAGAATATGGCTTAATTGATGATGTTGGCGGTGTTAAAGAAGCAATGAAAAAAGTGAATGAATTGATTAAGCAAAATGGCAATCACGAACAGCAGGTGATGCAATGATTATTTATACACCACTATCAAAAGAAGATATTTTTTATACCTCCCAGGAATACACGGAAAGACAAATGATTTCATACAATGGCAAACCATTATATTGTGAAAAAAGAGCAGATGGATCCTTAGAAATTGTTAAATTATTATCAACCGATCCAAAGGACTTTTTAAATCATCAGTTTTCCCCCGGTACGATTATTTCTCAGATGAATGAAAACTGAATGTAATAAAACTGCTTTTAATCTTTGGTTGAAGGCAGTTTTTTAAAAAAGATAAGAAAGTGTAAAATGAGGTGCTTGCGGATAACGAAATAACGAATAGCGACTACTGTTCCATCATCTAATAACTAAGTAACTTCACGAAATCGCCCTACGATAAGTCATCATCGGTTCGTCGTTAAGAGGAAAGCCGACTAAAAACGGCTTGCCGCTCGACGTCGAC
The DNA here is from genome assembly GCF_013393565.1 of Virgibacillus sp. Classification (NCBI taxonomy): domain Bacteria; kingdom Bacillati; phylum Bacillota; class Bacilli; order Caryophanales; family Bacillaceae; genus Virgibacillus; species Virgibacillus sp. The sequence continues at coordinate 13,098 of NZ_JABXHF010000070.1, read as the reverse complement.
ATACCCTTTTATTCCTTTATCTCCGTTAATGTGTGCCATTCATTGCGTTACTAAACGGCGCTTGCGCCTCTGTTCTGATTAAATCGTTTTCCATTGTTTCAATGTCACTTTATTGACATTATGATATACTAAGTAGAGCGGAATTGCTTTTGTTAATGACATAGATAAGGTAGAATATGAAAGTTGACTAAATCGGCTATACATATATTATAATTATATTTTCCATAACTTCATAATAGAATGGAAATTTTTTAGTGTAATATTTAAATGTAGAACAAATTGATTGTTGACATGAATCATTCGATCGATAGTAAAGAAAAAAGTGTTTATCCAATGAATGTTACCATCTAATTAGATTGCCAAAAATGATTGAGGTGAAAGTATGGCAAGAAAGAAAAAAAGACGCAGCAGCAAATTAAAAAAACAATTAAAACTAGAGCTAATAGGTCTCTTATTCATTTTCTTAGGCATTTTTGGAAGTGGAGCTAGTGCCATAAGTGATGGAGCTATACCAGGGGGCCTTGAGCACTTATTTCGCTTCTTTTTAGGGATTTGGTATTTTGTTGCATCGGTTTTTTTATTAATAACAGGTATTAAATTAGTAGTAAAACGGAAATTACCTAACTTTGCAACAAAAAGAATGGTTGGCTTTTATATTATATTTGGTGGCGTATTACTCATGACACACACACAAATGTTTGATGAAGTAATTGCATCCACTCAAGAAATATCAATACTTGGATCGACTTGGGAAAATTACTCTAGTTATATGGAAAATCAACTATCATCCGAATATTTAGGAGGAGGAATGACTGGAGCTTTATTGCTTACCTTTTCCTATTACTTATTTTCCTTAACAGGTGCTAAAATTGTAGCTGTTTTTTCCATTATTATCGGTATTATTTTTATGACTGATTTATCAGTAGGCGATGTGTTTTCTAAAATGTGGAAGTGGATTGCAAGTAACGTAAAACACTTGCAAGATACATGGAGGCAAAAACGAACTGCGAAACGTTCCATAAAAGAAAACGAACCTAAATTTGAACAAAATGGCGAAGAGATTACTGAGCATGTTATCTCAGAACCTGTGATTCAAGATTTTACAGACCATACTACGGTAAATGAACAATTTCCTGAAGAAACAGAACAAATTTCTATGGTTCAACAAGAGGAAAAAGCAAATGATAGTTTAGATAATATGCCGATGACGGAAGTAGAAAACTATGAATATATTCTTCCTTCTATGCAATTATTGGCAGAGCCAACAAACAATTCGCAGCAACAGGAAAAATCGCAAATTCAAGCGACGGTTAAAAAATTAGAGAGTACATTTACTAGTTTTGGAGTAAAAGCGCGTGTTACGAAAGTGCATGTAGGTCCAGCGGTAACGAAATATGAAATATATCCAGAAGCTGGTGTAAAGGTGAGTAAAATAGTTAATTTACATGATGATTTGGCATTAGCCCTAGCTGCAAAAGATTTAAGGATAGAAGCACCAATTCCAGGGAAATCTGCGGTCGGAATCGAAGTTCCAAATCAAGAAGTAGCCATGGTATCTTTACGAGAAGTGCTAGAGAGTATCGCACAAAAACAATCTTCTAAACTACTATTTGCTCTTGGCAGAGATATATCCGGAGAAGCAATCGTTGGCGAATTAAATAAAATGCCACATTTACTTATCGCAGGTGCTACAGGAAGCGGGAAAAGTGTCTGTGTAAATGGGATAATTACTACTATTTTAATGCGTGCTAAACCACATGAAGTGAAGATGATGATGATTGACCCTAAGAAAGTTGAATTAAATGTGTATAACGGTATTCCACATTTACTTGCTCCCGTTGTAACGGATCCGAAAAAAGCTTCTCGAGCTCTACAAAAAGTAGTTGCAGAGATGGAGCGACGATATGAACTTTTTTCCGATACAGGAACACGTAATATTGAAGGATACAATGAATATATTAGAAAACATAATCAACATGTTGAAGATCCAGAGCCGAATCTTCCATACATCGTCGTGTTAGTAGATGAATTAGCAGACTTAATGATGGTAGCTTCAAGTGATGTGGAAGATGCAATTACTCGATTAGCTCAAATGGCACGTGCTGCGGGAATTCATCTCATTATTGCCACCCAGCGTCCATCTGTAGACGTTATTACAGGGGTAATTAAGGCGAATATTCCTTCTAGGATTGCCTTTAGTGTATCTTCGGCAACAGATTCTAGAACCATCTTGGATAGTGGCGGAGCAGAAAAGTTATTGGGAAGAGGAGATATGTTGTTTATCCCGGTTGGATCTTCTAAGCCAACTCGTGTACAAGGTGCTTTTCTGTCTGATGAAGAAGTTGAACGCGTAGTAGACCACTGTATTGAACAGCAAAAGGCGTCTTATCAAGAAGAAATGATTCCAGAAGAAGTCAATGAGGTTGCAGAAGAAGTAGACGATGAATTGTATGATGATGCTGTTCAATTAATCACCGAAATGCAAAGCGCTAGTGTATCTATGTTACAGCGCCGCTTTAGAATTGGTTATACTAGAGCGGCAAGGCTAATTGATGCCATGGAACAAAGAGGTATTGTTGGTCCGTATGAGGGGAGTAAGCCACGTACAGTTCTTATCAGTCAAACAGCTGAAGAACATACTTCTTCACATTAATGTTGGAATAAAGCCTCATAAGTAAATTCTTTAACGCAAGAGCTTGCTGAAAATGCCATTGTAGCTTTTTTGCACTATAGGAAAGTATTAATATTTAGAGTTAATAGCGTAAGCAAAACTTGGTTATCGTCATAATTACTTTGGCGATAGCCAAGTTTTGCTAAGGAGCTTTTTGTAATGAACAAGTGATTGGTTTTACAAGTTGCTGTTCAAAGAATTGTACGTAGAAGAAAAGTCAATGCTTTTCAATGACATAATTCTATGGTCCCCCGAATCATTACCCTTTAGCGCACACGCCATTTATTTTTTAGATTTATATAATTGTTGAATTTTGTTGAAAAGGTATTTCTTTCTAAATCTATTCATGCTATGATGAAATTATAAACTAGTAGAATGTCAGAGGTCAGATATCTAATCGGGAATACAGTTTTGGGGTGATGAAGTTTGTCTATTAAACATGATTCAAGGCATTTATATTTACAAGTTATTGATCAAATAAAAAAAGATATTCATAATGGCACGTACAAGGAGAATGAAAAGCTCCCATCGGAATTTCAATTATCCAAGGTGCTAGGTGTTTCTCGGGCAACTTTAAGAGAAGCACTTCGAATATTAGAAGAAGATAATATTGTCACTAGGAAACACGGTGTTGGTACATTTGTAAACCCTAAGCCTGTATTTTCTTCTGGTATTGAACAACTTACAAGTGTTACATACATGATTGAGCAATCAGGAAAAAAAGCCGGAACAGAATATTTATTTACAGATATAAGAGAAGCAACGGACAAGGAAAAGAGCCGATTTGCTCCTCATATTGTAGAGCAATTAGTTGAAATTGAGCGCGTTCGTACAGCCGACGGGGAACCAGTTGTATTTTGTGTTGATAAAATTCCTGAAGAGATCATTCCGGTAGAAAGTGTCCAACAAGCAGATTCCTTTTTTAAATTAATGGAGGATTACGCTAATAAAAGGGTTGCCTATGCCGTGACATATATTGAGCCAATTGGTTACCATGAACGCATTTATAAGACTTTAAACTGCCACAAAGAACAACCATTATTGTTGCTTAGGCAAATGCACTATACTTCCGAAGATGAAGCGGTTTTATACTCAGCAAACTATTTTCGATCCGATATGTTTAGCTTTCATGTTTTACGTAAACGTACGTAAAACAACATTTATAATAAAATGGAAGCGATTTCAAACAAAGGAGGTGGTGCGCTCGAAAATAGTGTGATCAATCGTTGTCGGAAACAAAAAATAAAAGAGGGGGCTATTGTTTTGAAAAGTAGAAAGCTTATTTTATTACTAACTATTTTTATTAGTTTTGGTTTAGTTTTAGCTGCGTGTGGTGGTTCTAATAATGAAGATAAAACAAGTGGTGGAAATGATGGTAAAAAAACAGAAGAAAGCGAAGGGTCTACGGATTATTCCATCGCTATGGTAACAGATGAAGGCGGAGTTGATGACAAATCATTTAACCAATCTTCTTGGGAGGGGCTGCAAGCATGGGGAGAAGAACATGGATTATCAAAAGGAAACGGTTATGATTATGCACAGTCTAATGATGAGTCTGATTATTTGCCAAACCTTACTCGTTTAACAAGAGATGGCTATAACTTGATTTTTGGTGTTGGATATTTACTAGAAGATGCGATCTCAAAAGTAGCAGAACAAAATCCTGATACAAGTTTTTCCATTGTCGATACCGTTGTGGAAGCTCCTAACGTTGCAAGTATTACATTTGCTGAACATGAAGGTTCATTTCTAGCAGGTGTTGCAGCTGCTAAGAAAACCAAAACAAACAAGCTTGGTTTTGTTGGTGGCATGGATTCTGATTTGATTAATAAATTTGAAGTTGGATTTGTTGCGGGAGCAAAATCTGTCGATCCAGATATTGAAGTGGATATTCAATATGTTGGTGATTTTAGTTCAGCTGATGATGCAAAGTTAATTGCTACAAGGATGTATGGTGACGATATAGACATTATTTATCATGCAGCAGGTGCAGCTGGAAATGGCGTATTTAACCAAGCAAAAGATATGAAAAAGAACGATCCTGATAATGAAATTTGGGTGATTGGTGTAGATCGCGATCAGCATGAAGAAGGGAAAATAGGCGAAGATAATGTAACACTTACATCTATGGTAAAGCGAGTGGACTTATCTGTTCAAGAAGTAAGTAATCTTGGTTTAAATGGGGATTTTCCAGGCGGTGAAATATTGGAATTCGCTTTAAAAGACGACGGTGTCTATCTTGCTGATACGAATGAGAATGCTTACACAGAAGAAATTGCTTCAGCAGTTGATGAGTGGAAAGAAAAAATTATTAACGAAGAAGTAGATGTACCGCAAACGCGAAAAGATCTAGAAGAATTTGAAAAGTCGTTGTAAAAAAAGAGGCTGGAGTCAGCCAGCCTCTTTTGAATTTTTATGAAATATAAGTCTAGACATGAAATGTTGAGCTTTACTCGAAAGATGATCAACAGGAGCCTCTTAAGGGGAAACTGTTTTTGTAGTAAAGGAGTGATGTAGTTGGAAGATTATGTGATCGAAATGCTGCATATAAGAAAAGAGTTTCCGGGAGTAGTTGCTAATGATGATGTAACCATCCAATTAAAGCGAGGAGAGGTCCATGCCTTATTGGGTGAAAATGGTGCAGGAAAATCGACCTTGATGAACGTCCTTTTTGGGTTATATCAACCTGAGGAAGGAGAAATTCGAGTGAAGGGTAAGAAAGTATCCATCACCGATCCCAACATTGCTAACAATTTAGGAATCGGTATGGTACATCAACATTTTATGTTAGTCGAACCGTTTACTGTTACCCAAAATATTATTCTCGGTATTGAACCAACAAACAAGGGGAAAATTAATTTAAAGCAAGCAGAGCAAGAAGTGCAAGAATTGTCTGATCGGTATGGTCTTCGAGTAGATGCAATGGCAAAGATAAGTGATATTTCTGTAGGTATGCAGCAACGTGTGGAGATTTTAAAGACGCTTTATCGTGGAGCAGATGTGCTTATATTTGATGAACCAACTGCTGTTTTAACACCACAAGAGATTGCTGAGTTAATGGAAATATTTAGAACTTTACTTGCAGAAGGAAAATCTATCATTTTAATTACGCATAAACTAAAAGAAATTATGGAAATTTGTGATCGCTGTACCGTTATTCGAAAAGGTAAAGGTATTGGCACCGTAAACGTAGCAGAAACAACTGTTACAGAGTTAGCTTCTTTAATGGTTGGTAGAGATATATCTTTTCAAACGAACAAACAACCAGCTGAACCTAAACAAACCGTTCTGAAGATTGATAATCTATTTGTAAGAGATAGCAGAAAAGTAGACATGGTAAAAGGGCTAAATTTAAATGTACGTGCTGGTGAAATTGTAGGTATTGCAGGTATTGATGGGAATGGACAAAGTGAATTAATTGAAGCAATTACTGGTCTTCGCAAAGCGCATAGCGGGAGTGTTGTTATAAATGAAAAACCAATTACAAATCTCTCTCCTCGTAAAGTAACAGAGAGTGGTGTCGGCCATATACCTCAAGATAGACATAAATTTGGGCTTGTGTTGAACTATTCTGTTGCTGAAAATCTCGTTTTACAAACTTATTATAAACGACCTTATTCTAAATTCAAAGTATTAAATTATAAGCAAATTTTGCAAAAGGCAGAACAGCTAATAGAGGAGTATGATGTTCGTACACCTTCTCCATACACAAAAGCGCGTGCGTTGTCTGGGGGGAATCAACAAAAAGCTATAATAGCTAGAGAAATTGATAGATCTCCTGATTTATTAATCGCTGCTCAGCCTACACGAGGATTAGATGTTGGGGCGATTGAATTCATTCACCAAAAGCTCATAGAAGAGCGAGATAAAGGAAAAGCAATTTTATTAGTTTCTTTTGAATTGGATGAAATTCTAGACGTTAGCGACCGAATCGCTGTTATTTATGATGGGAAAATTGTAGCAGATGTAAAGCCAGAAGAGACAAGTGAACAGGAATTAGGCTTATTAATGGCTGGGAGCGGTCGTGTAAAGGATGGTGAAGAATCGTGATGGAAAATAAATGGTTTAACATCCTTGTACCAATTATTTCTGTTCTCATTGGTCTTTTTGCTGGGGCTTTGATTATGTTGTTTTTTGGCTATAATCCTATACAAGGCTACATTGCTTTATTTAAAGGAGCATTCGGTGATTTATACTTTTTTGGTGAAACTATTAGACAGACAACGCCTTACATATTTACAGGCTTAGCCGTTGCATTTGCATTTCGAGCTGGCTTATTTAATATTGGGGCTGAAGGGCAAGTCATTGTTGGTTGGTTGGCAGCTGTTTGGGTAGGCACAGCAATAGACGCTCCGATGTATATTCACCTACCACTAGCTTTACTTGTAGCAGCAATTGCCGGAGGATTATGGGGATTTATTCCCGGCTTGCTAAAAGCAGGATTGGGAGTACACGAAGTAATCATAACGATTATGCTAAACTATGTTGCCCTATATAGTTCTAATGCCATCATCCGCAGCGTTTTAACGGAAAACGCAGATAAAACGGATATGGTTGCTTCGACTGCTTCATTAGCTTCTGAATGGTTAGCAAATGCCACTTATTTTTCCAGAATGCACTATGGCATATTCATAGCAATACTAGCAGCAGTTGCCATGTGGTTTATCATTGAACGGACAAAACTCGGTTTTGAACTAAAGTCAGTAGGGTATAACAAACATGCCTCGAAGTATGCAGGTATGAGTGTAAAACGTAATATTATTTTGGCTATGGTTATTTCTGGCTTGTTTGCTGGTTTAGCAGGTTCTATGGAGGGGTTAGGTACGTACGGTAATATGACTGCGAGTTCTGGTTTCTCCAATATCGGTTTTGATGGAATTGCTGTAGCACTTTTAGGGGCAAACAATGCATTTGGTGTTGTTCTTGCAGCATTCCTATTTGGAGCTTTAAAAGTAGGGGCCTTAAATATGCCAACCCAAGCTGGAGTTCCAAATGAGTTGGTAGATATTATTATTGCTTTAATTATATTCTTCGTCGCCTCAAGCTATCTCATTCGCTGGATAATATTACGGTTTAAAAGGGAGGGAAAATAATTGAGTTTTATAGAATTATTACAATCTGTAATCCCAACTGCACTTTTTTATTCAGCTCCACTTATTTTTACTGCTTTAGGCGGGGTATTCAGTGAACGCTCAGGAGTCGTTAATATTGGCTTGGAAGGTTTAATGGTAATGGGAGCATTTGTAGGTATAGTTTTCAATCTCACCTTTGCTGACGTATTTGGTGCTTGGACGCCATGGATATCTATTCTTGTTGCCATGGGAGTTGGTGCTATCTTTGCCATCATTCATGCCTTAGCCTCCGTCACTTTTTATGCCGATCAAGTAGTTAGTGGTGTAGCAATTAACTTTTTAGCTTTAGGAGTCGGCATTTTCTTAACAAAGCAGTGGTATGATAAAGGTCAAACAGATATGGTGACGCAACCATTTTATACAACAGATATTCCTGTTTTAGCAGATATTCCTTTAATTGGATCTGTTTTCTTTCAAGGAATTTACCCAACTTCCTATGTAGCTATCTTCCTTGCTTTTGTGTCATGGTATATCTTATACAGAACACCGTTTGGATTACGTCTACGTGCAGTAGGTGAACATCCGATGGCTGCTGACACAAATGGTATTAATGTTTATAAGATGCGTTACATCGCTGTGATTATTTCTGGTGCCATGGGTGGCTTAGGTGGATCAGTATTTGCTTTAACGATTGCTTTCAATTTCTCACATGCAACAATTGTAGGACAAGGATTTATGGCTCTAGCAGCCGTTATATTTGGAAAATGGCACCCGCTCGGTGCAATGGGCGCTGCTTTGTTTTTTGGGTTCGCTCAAAGCTTAAGTGTTATTGGTGGAGGTATTCCGCTATTAGAAGATGTGCCGCAAGTATTTTTACTCATAGCTCCTTACGTATTAACTATTTTAGCATTAGCTGGCTTTATTGGTCGTGCAGAAGCGCCAAAAGCAAATGGAGTGCCTTATATTAAGGGGAACCGCTAAAAACTTACTTGGTCATATTCTTTAATAAATACAAGTATAGGAGTAACGCCACAAAGAAATTCATGCAGGTGAATCTTTTATATTTACACTATAGGAAAGTATAAAATTTTCATGAATTATAGTATAAGCAAAACTACGGCTATCGCCATAATTACTTGGCGATAGCCAAGTTTCTCTAAAAAGATAAAAAAGCTCTGTTTGTGTAAAAAAAGTCGCAAGCGAGTTTTTTTTGCTTTATAATGGATGACGAATGATAAATGTGAGCAGAATAAATGAAAAGTCTATATAAGGGAGGATTACCATGCAAGAAATTCAGGAAAACATAAAAGATATTAACGGTTTTAATGTTCATTATATTCCTAATCAAAAGTATAAAACATTGACTGTTGTTTTAAAGTTGCGTGCACCTTTAGATAGGGACACGATTACAAAAAGAGCATTGTTACCATATGTACTAAAGCAAGGTACGAAACAATACCCATCTAAACAAGAACTGCAAATAAAATTAGATGGCTTATACGGAGCTTCTCTTTCTATAGACGGCGCCAAAAAAGGAGAAAACCATATTATTAGTGTGCGACTAGATATTGCCAATCAGAAGTTTTTAGCAGGAGATTCTTCTGTATTTGAAGAAGGTCTACAGCTGCTTTATGATGTGTTATTTAATCCAAATGTTGATGACCAAGGCTTCAATAAGTCTATATTCTCACGAGAGAAGGAGACCTTAAAACAAAAAAACCTGAGCTTAAAAGATGACAAGATGAGTTATGCTAACCTCCGTTTAATTGATGAAATGTGTAAAGGCGAGCCTTATGCAGTTCATGTGCATGGATATTTGGATGACTTGGAAACAATAACTCCGGCTTCTCTTTTTTCTTATTACCAACAAGTAGTTGCAAACGATCAAATTGATATTTATGTGCAAGGGGATCTTTCAAAGGAAAATATGGAAGAGGCAATAAAGAAAGTATTTCAACAAGCAAACAAAAATCAACCAAGATTAAAGCATAAAGATTTGAAAGAACGCCATTTTAACAAAACTGATGTTACACCAAAAGAAATTGTGGAAACAGATAAGGTTCAGCAAGCAAAATTACATATCGGTTACCGCACAAACGTTACGTTTGGAGAGCCTGCTTATTATGCTCTTCATGTACTAAATGGGATTTTCGGTGGTTTTCCAAGTTCAAAATTGTTCATTAATGTTCGAGAAAAGAATAGTCTTGCTTATTATGCTGCTTCTCGTATGGAAAGTCATAAAGGATTATTGTTTGTTTTTAGTGGTATTGCTCCAGAAGATTTTGAAAAGGCAAGAGACATTATAAAAAAACAGGTGGAAGCAATGAAGCAAGGAGACTTTACAACGCAAGATATTGCGGAAGCCAAAGCCGTTATTACTAACCAACTATTAGAGACATTCGACAGCCCGCAAGGAACAATTGAATTTTTATATCAACAAGTTTTAGCAAACAAAAAAATTACTCCTCTTCATTTTGTAGAGCAATTGAATAAGGTGACAAAAGAAGAGATTGTTGCTGTTGCTAAACGCTTGCAAGAAGACACAACTTATTTATTAACGGCAGAGAAAGGAGATAGTCATGAATAAGCACATATATAGTGATATTGATGAAACGCTATATACGGAGAAATTAGCTAATGGATTAACCGTATTTTTATTACCGAAACCAGAACTAGCAAAAACACATGCTTTGTTTACGACGAACTATGGTTCAATTGATTTGCATTTTGCGCCTATAGGTAAAGATGGAGTAATTACTGTTCCAGAAGGAGTAGCTCACTTTTTAGAACATAAGCTCTTCGAAAGTGAAGAAGGGGATGTATTTCATGACTTTTCTAAACAAGGTGCTTCAGCGAACGCTTACACTTCATTTACGAAAACAGCGTATCTTTTCACAGCAACTGATCAAATTGAGAAAAATGTAGAAACACTCATTGATTTTGTCCAACATCCTTATTTTACAGATGAATCCGTAAAGAAAGAAAAGGGGATTATTGCTCAAGAAATAAGGATGTATGATGACCAGCCTGATTGGCAAGCTTTTATGGGCACCATTAAAGCAATGTTTCAAAATCACCCACTTAATGTAGACATTGCAGGGACAGTTGAATCGATCTACCAAATCACAAAAGAAGATTTATATACATGCTACCATACCTTTTATCATCCTGAGAATATGGTTTTATTTATTGCTGGAAACTTTGAACCGGAAAAAATGGGGCAGTTAATTAGAGAGAATCAAGACAAAAAACAGTTTGCCAAGATGGAGCAGTTAAAACGGAAGTTCCCTAATGAGCCAAATGCGGTAGCAGAGCGAGAAAAGCGAATAACTATGCCTGTCTCGATTCCTAAATGTACGCTAGGAATAAAACGTGTTAATCAGCAACTGTCTAAAGATGAGCTTTTAATAGAAGATTTACTTCAGGATATGTTATTGGACTATTATTTTTCAAAAGGCGGACCATTTTACGAGGAACTTTATAATGAAAATCTAATTGATGATAGTTTCTTTTTTGAATCAAATATTGATCGAGATTTTGGGTATGTATTGATTGGTAGTAATACGAGACACCCAGAACACTTTTCCGAACGCTTAAAATCCATGTTACTTGGTATCCGGGAAGCGAATTTAAATGAAGAAACTTTCCAGCGTATAAAGAAGAAGAAAATAGGTCAGCTGCTACGTATGATGAACCGCTTAGAGAACATAGCAAACGCTTATACACATTATCATATGCTAGGTATTGACTTCTTTACATTACTTTCAGCTGTTCGAGAGTTAACTTTGGAGGATGCGAAGCAATTTATGTATTCTTGGATAGACGAAGAACGGTTATCAGTTTGTACGATCGATGCGGAGTAAGCTGCAATGAAAAGAAACATTCTTATAATAGGGGCTAGTGGAGATATCGGTTCAGCAATAGCTGAACAATTATTACAACATGGTTACCAATTAATACTCCACTATTATACAAACAAACGAGTAATTGATGAACTTTGTGACGCATATCCTGAATCTATTTTAGCCACGTATCAAACAGATTTAAGTAAAAACAGATCTTGTGAACAGTTGATGCAAAGTTTACCCTTCGCTATTGATGGAGTGGTCTTTGCAAGCGGGAAAGCACATTACGGTTTGTTTCAAGATACTAGTGAGGAAACGATGGATGCTATGATTCAACTACATGTTAAATCACCTTGGCTTATTACCAAATACCTTCTTCCGGATATGATTGCAAAACAAGCAGGTTCCATCTTATTTATAACATCGATTTGGGGAGAACAAGGTGCCAGTAACGAAGTCGTTTACTCTGCAGTTAAAGGAGCACAAAATAGCTTTGTTAAAGCACTTGCGAAAGAAGTTGCACCTTCTGGGATTTCGGTTAACGCCATTAGCCCAGGTTATATTGAAACAAAGATGAATCATCATTTATGTAAGGAAGAAAGAGAAGCAATTTTAACAGAAATTCCAATGAATAGAGCGGGGAAACCAGAAGAAATTGCATCTTTTGTAACTTTTCTATTAGCTAGTGAAAGGAGCTATATACAAGGGGCAATTTTAGATGTAACAGGCGGTTGGTAACTTTTCTTCTACCCAACATGCATAAACTTGAAAATCTCTCAAATACTATGCATGTATAAATTGGAAGGAGGAAAAAAGATGTCCGTTCTTGATAATTTTGATTCATGGAAAAGCTTTTTAGCTAATAAGCTTACACAAGCACAACAACAAGGAATGAGTAATGAAACAGTTCAAAATATTGCTCATGAGATTGGTGATTATTTAGCACAGCACGTTGATGCTAAAAACAAAGAAGAGGCTGTACTGCGTGACTTATGGAATTCAGCTTCTGATGAAGAACAGCAAGTACTAGCTAATACGATGATTAAATATGTTCAAAACCAAGGAAATTGAACAATCTATATGAAATTCCAATTGTCTGCCACGCTTCGTCTGTAGCGTGGCAGAATTTATTATGGTCTTAGAAAACCCCTGGCTATGCCGGGGGTTCCAGAAAGCTTATAGCGTGGTGTCAAAAAAAGCCTCTCTTCATGGTAAGATAAGGTTGGTTTCCCGACCACCAAATCTCACCACAGAAGGAGGCATATCCAATGAAGGACAAGAATAGTTTAGCACATACGCAGTGGAGATGTAAGTATCATTTAGTTTTTGCACCAAAATATAGAAGGCAAATTATCTATGGAAAATAAAAAAAAAGTATAGGAAAAATAATCAGAGAACTCTGCGACAGAAAAGATGTTGAAATACACGAAGCAAATGCATGCAGGGACCACATCCATATGTTGGTGAGTATACCACCAAAACTGAGTGTATCTCAATTCATGGGTTACTT
>NZ_JABXHF010000004.1:0-60436 GCF_013393565.1 Virgibacillus sp. | reverse complement strand
GTTATTCCAGGATGGCTTACCTTATGGCTAGCTATACTTGCTGATATGGGAGCTACAATATTAGTTGTATTTAATTCCTTGCGGATAATGCGTGCCAGAAAGCAACCATAAAGAGATTTAACCCTTTATGGTTGCTTTATTTTAATGAAGTTGATAAGAAATTCGCTTAAGTGCCCAACAAAGTTACTCGAAGTTCACAAATTAGTCGCTGAACTTCACATTTATATATTGACAATCCCATGCAATCGGAGTAAATTATAGCTTATTGAAAGATTCATTCATAATTATCCATGTACCTTTTGCTGAATCTTGTTTTGAGCGGGGGAACCACAGAAAATTGGTCGTAGAAGTGATTTATTGCGGCCTTGGGGTGAATTCTCATGATAGAGAAAGGGGTGCTCTCCATCCCAAACCCGACAGCTAACCTCGTAAGCATATGTTTTATTAGGAGAGAGGTCCTAGGGAAATCACAGCCTTTGAGACCATGTTTTTGATGGTCTTTTTTTATTTCAAATATATGGTGTTGTAACACTCCCTTTAACAAAGATTTGGCAGGATGCATGGAAAATAACAGCACCTTTATGTTCATTTAATGAAAGCTTTAGGGGACACTATAGGAACGTATTGTGGTTTTTGTCCATAAACAGTTGGTGAAAATCCAAGTTTTTCTAAGCAATGTGCGTGGGTATCTGTTCAATTATAGAAAGAGGTGGGGATGATGAAAAAAATTATCTCATTACATCCAATACGTGGAATTATTATTCATTGTAATCCGCCACAAATTTTAGCATTGACATTTTTATTTTTTATTGTCGTAGGCGCATGCTTATTAAAAATGCCTGTAGCTACGTATACGTCTATAACTTGGTTAGATGCTTGGTTTACTGCTACTTCTGCCATAACTGTCACAGGTTTAGTTGTTGTTGATACTGGCTCAACCTATACATTGTTCGGAGAAATTGTCATTATGTTTTTAATGCAAATTGGCGGGTTAGGTCTTATGACTTTCTCTGTACTTATTTTAATGATGATGCGTAAAAAGGTTGGGTTACGACAAAGATTGTTAACACAGGAGTCGTTAAATTTAAATCAAACCTCGTTAGGTGGACTCCTTCGTCTTGTGAAATTATTATTTATTTTTTCGATTACGATAGAAGCAATTGCTTTTATATTCCTTGCTGTAAAATGGGTGCCTGCGTATGGCTGGGCTGATGGGTTAAATTATAGTTTGTTCCATAGCATATCTGCTTTTAATAATGCGGGGTTTTCGCTTTGGTCTGACAGTCTCTCGCAATATGTAGGTGACCCGTTAGTAAATATTATTATTACAGGATTATTTATTACAGGTGGTCTAGGATTTACGGTTTTGGTAGATATTTGGGATAAAAAAGGATTTCATCGATTGTCTTTGCATTCTAAATTAATGCTCGTTGGTACATTAGTTATTAATGTTACTGCTCTATGCATATTATTTGTTTTAGAATATAGTAACCCAGAAACGATCGGTAACTTTTCATTCGTTGATAAACTATGGGGGTCGTATTTTCAAGCAGTAACACCAAGGACGGCTGGTTTTAATTCATTGGATATTGCTGCAATGAACGAATCATCTATACTTGTTACGATGCTACTGATGTTCATCGGGGCAGGAAGTGGGTCTACTGGTAGTGGAATTAAAGTGACAACATTTGTTGTTATGTTACTAGCGACGATGTCATTTTTACGTGGAAAAAATGAAACAACAGCGTTTAAGCGAACAATAAAATCTCATGTTATTGTTCGTGCCCTTTCGATCATGATGATCAGTATTAGTTGTATATTTATAGCTATTTTCATGTTGACAGTCACTGAAAATGCGCCATTTCTAACGATTGCATTTGAAGTGATTTCTGCTTTTGGTACTGTAGGGCTTTCCATGGGACTGACGGGGGATCTTACTACTCTTGGGAAAGAGGTCATTATGATTATGATGTTTATTGGGCGAATAGGACCACTTACCATGGCGTTTGTATTTGCTAAAAAAAGGGAGTCGTCAATTCGGTATCCAGAAGAAGATGTGTTTACTGGTTAAAGAGAGGAGTATCCTCTCTTTTTCACTATAGGGAAGGTGTATTGTAATCTAAATGCTTCGTTACGTATAGGATAATGAGACAAATTTTAAGATTTACAACAATAATGTATGGTTTGTTTATTAATTGCTGGTGGATTCGGGGTTTTAGTTATCTCTTAGATAAATTCAATCCAAAATTTAACGAATCTATTCTTATTTAGTATTACTATCTTGTTGAGGTCCAACTTGATACGAAAGCAAATTGCAGAATATTATGTTATTATTCAGGAAGTACTGAAACAGCAATATAACAGAGCATTCACATTAATCGCAAGAAAATTCGTGCGTTGATACGCCTATGCAAAAACAAATCTGGAAATATACTTTTTATTGCTAATCTAGTTTCCTATTGTTTTTTTAAAAAAATTGTATCTTGATAACTTCATATTAAATTACTTTATTTTTGACATATCACTGCAGGTTTAAAAATAAATGCTAGTTAATAATATCTTTAAGGTAATCTATATCTATTGGGGCATTAGTTACATTATAGTAATTACCACTATTGTAATGCACCAGACGATTCTCATAAATACCTAGTCCTATTGAGCCGTTTTTGGTATATATTGTGATGTGAATCCCTTCTTCTTTTGATACATCGCTATTCCATTCATGCTCTTTCATTTTTTTTATTTTGTATTGATCTAAAAAATCTACTAGCTTATTTACATCATTAACATTTCTCGACTCATATTCTATATCAATTATTAATGATTGGAAATTTGCTGTGTTATAATCTAAAATGCTACCTAACGATTTTTCACTATTTTCCTTTATAATTTTAAAGGAAAATAATATTGATGCTGCAATTATTAGTATTACAATAAAAATTAAAAACCATCTTTGCTTACCGAGACCTTTATATAATAAATAGATAGACAACTTCTCTGCTACAAAAGCAGTTAATGGTACTAGTAAAAAAAAGTAAGCTATGAAAACTCCTAAGGTGGTAGCCAAATTTGTTTTCCATGGTAAATAATTGTAGTACAATAAACCATATAAATACGTATTAATGATTAGAAAAATCACAAAAAAAACGATAAATAGAAACTTTCTTTTAGTTTGACTAACATTGAATTTGCTTCTCGGACTTAAAGCTGAGCGTGTTTGAATTTTTTTTATCACATCTTTTAGTTTTTTATTCATTAAAGCACCTCTTTTACGTTTTCTTAAGGAGCCTCTTAGCTATTTAGTATGGGAGTAGAAGGTGGTTTAGGAGGTTTTACGTGGAGTGCGCGCATAACAGCATTTCCATGCGTTAGCCAATATCCCTTTTATAATGGCGTCTTGGCTAGTTAATCATGCAAGCCGAGGGGCCGTGCTAAACAGACTATGAATCATTTGGCTGTGCTACCAGCATTAAATATGATCTATAGGTGATCGTTTTACAGTTCCTGGTGGAAGATTGAATGAATTTGAAAAATCTGAAATACTTAAGTCCCAATAATGTTAAATGTCAATACTTTTTCATATTCGCTTTTATTAAATACTTAATTTAATTTCTAAATCTAAAATCAGTGTGTGATATTCAGAATTGTATTAAAAAATTCTATATTTATTTCTTAGCAAAACCTTCAACGATTGTTATTATCACAATATGACGTAAGGACTCTTAAACTGAAAATAATTTTAAATAAGCGATGTGCCGTTTTTTTAAAAAATTAAAATATCACCTTCATTTAGGCTCTTCACCAAAATCCATGGTTGAGAATTCTGGTGCAACTGTGCTAGTTCATGTTGCACTCTACAATAATGCGCTCTTTATATATATATTGTTTACAAGTAAAATAAAGTCTTCGTTATTTTCAACCGCATTTGTATAGCATAGGTGATGATAATTGATAATTTCTTTTTTCAGTTAGCCATCACGGTTTCTTTACGAAAATAAGCTCCATCCACAGCTAACGTATCTATTTCTCTAGGGATTGTTTTTTTTCACAAAGATTTCTCCATACTAACTGTCGCTGTAAATGTTTTCTTTTATATCGGCTTGTGTAAATCAACCTCCTCACATCTGTCTCATTGTCGTAAACCTCTATAGAGTTTAAACTATGTTTAATATGGGATTCGCCTGCTTTATGTTGAAAAGTTTGCATCTGGATCTGATGGGTTTTGAAGCATTTGGGAAGTGAGTTTTACGTCTTCAAAAGACATAACGTTAACATCTACCCTTGAAATTGCCTGTTCTTTTAACAGACGGCGGTTTTAACCTTTTCGGGTGAGGAAAATTTAATTTAATGAAAATTATATATAATTATAACATATGCCAGAGTAAAAACTAAAGTGTAGTTAGGTTACAAAAAGTGTTTTCTAAAAAACATCTGTCCCAAAAAACAATGTGATGTAATTTCACTGAATTAATATTTAGTAATTAAATTGACCAAGTAACTTTTATTGGATGAGAAATAGTTTTTTATTTAAAATAAAGAAAATTAATATTTTTTTGATATAATAGAATTGGTACTAAATTTAATGCTTAAAATTATAAGAAGGAGGTGAAAGTTTGTCGGTTTTAAAATAAAAAAATTAGGGAGGACTTGAATGAAAAAAACAGTTTTATGGATAGCTATATTCACATTGTTGCTAATAAGCCCTATAACTTCGTTGGCACAAAGCAAAAACCCCGGAGATATAGTGCCAAGTATTAAATCTGCTCAAGAAGAAGTAACGTCAACAAACACAATTATTAGAGTGTTAGGTAAAGTCTTGATAAATGTAGCTGGTAATATCCGCTTAAGTAATCACCCTGGTTATGTTACAAATTTTGGGAGTGGAAATCTTTATGTTACTCATCCTAATGTAAAATTTAACACCGGGAGCATTAACACTCAAGTCAAAAAAGAAGTCACTGCATATGGACAAGATGTTTTAAGGCCATTTATGCAAAAAAATCAGCTTTTTGTTGGTAATGCTCAAATTCTTGTATTTAACCATAATGGAAGTAAGGTTTTAGATAGATCAGTGGCTAGTGGGCGCACAGTAGATTATAAGATTCCCGGTGGATATAACACTAGATATAATGGGTACCATATTTATTATGGTTCAAATAATAAAGAAAACTGGTATACAAGAATGTATTATATAAATAATGGCCAACCATGCACTCAATGCATACCATCCTCTCTAGAAGATCCTCACCCTCTTAATGAAAATCTAGTCTTAAAAAATGATAGAATATACATCAAGCAGTCTAATTTAGACTCAGTAGACTTAAAAAGTAACAAAAAAGATTTAACAATGAATGATATCTTTAATGAGTTCTATGATAATAATACTAAAAAGCTAACAAATCAAACCAGAACATTGGACGCTGAAGATGAAGTTTCTATAAATGATGTAATAGCAGGTTTAAAATATAATTCAGAGTATGATTACACGGAATTTCAATTCAAATCGGAGCATTCAACTCCAAATTATCACAGCATCATGTTTCAAGGAAATCTGTCGAGTAGATATTCTCCTGGAGATAGTCTAAATTTATTATTTAAACTTAAGGAAACAGAGAATGTAAATGGGGATATTTTTGTGGATCTTAATTACAATATACAAGTAGAGGATTCAAATAAATTTCCTGTAATAGATAATTTTATTAAATAACAATTTAGGTAATAGTATTACTATATGTAGATATAGTGATACTAAGTTTATCCATTAATGTTTGTGTTTAGGTTCTTGTCTCTGTGTTGTTTTTTTACACTTTTCAAATGGAATAAATGATCGTGTTTTAAAAAGAATTTCCACTTGCCAGCGCAATATATAGTAGGTACAAGGTCATTTCTTCCTATTTTATATTGGTGCCCAGAGTTTGTATGTGATTCTATTTGTTGGCGGATTGGGCTTCCCCCCTTCCGTCTTCTTTCTTTTAAATAGGCTTTCCTCTGATTTTGTTGGTTCATGCTTTCCTTCTAGGTAAAAACAATAAAATTTATTTTAGTACCTTGCAATATTCAGTACTAAAGTATATAGTATATATAGGTACTATTTTATATGTAATAGTGAGTGGTAAAGTGTACTGTGCTGAAATATTATACCTTTTTCACTTCTTTGGCTGCTGAAAGCTAAACAAGTTTAAGTAGGAATGAACAGCGCCGAGATCGCTTTTTCGGAGTCTATAGGTCAGGTCTACTAAACCATCAGCAAGGAGATCCCCTCGCTGATTAAAATCTATACTTATAAAAGTTTCCATAAGAATAACACTTTGTCCAGATTCCATCGATCATTTTTAAAAAGATAATACATAACCGAATAAGCTACGTCCGGCTTCAACGCTCAGCAACTAGGCGACTTCACTTCATTACCCTAAGTTAAGTCATCATCGGTTCGTGTCTAAGTGGAAAGCCGACTAAAAACGGGCTTGCCTTAGTGCGTCGGCATCCCCTTGTTTTAGGGCGTGATTTCTAAATCTTTCGTTAATTCGCTCTAGTCGCTACGTTGCTAAACGAGCGCCCTGAGCCTTTGTTTATGGTTTTAGTGAGAAGTTAGAAGGTTAAACATAAGAAATGAGGTGCTTAAGCTACATGAATGTTCAATTTAAAAAAGGTGCTCTGGAACTGTGTGTGCTTGCTTTATTAGATAAGCAGGATCATTACGGCTATGAGCTAGCAAATAAAATATCGAAAAGAATAGCTATTTCGGAAGGGTCTGTTTATCCATTATTAAGAAGGCTTGCAAAAGAGGAATATTTTACAACCTATTTACAAGAATCAAAGGAAGGACCATCTCGGAAGTACTATTGTCTGACGGATAAAGGAAGAGACTATTTGCATCAATTGATTCATGAGTGGATGCAGTTTACTGGTGGCGTAAATAAGCTGTTGCAGGAGAGTGATCATATTGAATAAAGATGTATTTATGAAAAAATTAGCTACAGGTATTAAAAAACTTCCTAAAGAAGAACAAAAGGAAATTCTTCAGGATTTTGCAGAGCATTTTTCCGTCGGTGTGGCAGAAGGGAAAACAGAAGGGGAAGTTGCTTCTGCTTTAGGAGCTCCAAATCAGGTTGCTAAAGAGCTGGTAGCAACCTATCATCTGGAAAAAGTAAATCATAGTTCTCATGCAGGCAATGTATTTCGTGCTGTTTGGGCTGTTATCGGTTTAGGTTTCTTTAATTTAGTCATTGTATTAGGGCCATTTATTGCTTTAGTGTCACTGATTGCTTCTGGGTGGGCAATCGGGGGATCATTTATATTATCTCCGCTAGCTGTTTTAGTAAATGTCGTTTTATATCCAGAGGCGTTTCTTTTATTTGATGTATTTGTCTCTATTGGCTTAACAGGTCTTGGTATTTTGATTATCATCGGAATGTATTTTATTACCCGTTATACGTTCAAGGCTTTTATGAAGTATTTACACTTTAATGTTAAGATGGTAAAAGGTGGTCTGAACAATGAGTAAATTAAAAAAGTTATTTTTAGTTGCTATTATATTCATTATTATAGGGGGTGTTGGATGTTTGTTTACATTTAAATCATTAGTTAGAGAGAAAGTTGATATTACGAAAGAATTTTCTGCTGATGGAATAACAAATTTGGAACTTGACATGATTAATGAAGAAATATCTATTATCCCTACTGATAATTCGGACATCGTTTTAGAACTGAAAGGGAAAAGCAACGAGCCAGATAAAAAATTTCTAGATATTGGTCAAAAAGAAAATACGTTAAAAGTACGTAAAAAGTCGGAAAAGTTCAAGTTTCGTTTTTTTAACCAAGGTGATTCTCTTGTGCTTACGGTACATTTACCACAAAAAGCGTATGAAACGATCCAAGCTGATACGAAAAATGGAACGATTCACGGGGAAAAGTTCACTGTAAAAAGCTTACAAGCCTCAGGAGCAAATGGAGAAATTGTGCTGGATGAAGTCATAACAGACACGACAGAAGTTTCCACGCAAAATGGCGGCATGGAGCTGAATGGCGTGGAAGGAAGTATTAAAGCTGAAACAAGTAATGGATCGATTTTTTTGGAAGCCAAAACACTGAATCAATCGATGGATTTGGATGCGGAGAATGGAAGTATTGATATAAATGTAGATGAAGAACCGACGAATGTAACGTATGACTTGCGCACAGGTAATGGCGGTGTAGAAGTGTTTGGAAATGATAATTGGAATGCAGTAGTTGGAGATGGAGAGCATGTTATTAAAGCAAGGACAGCTAATGGAGGTATTACCATAGCAAAATAATATCTAGTGCGTTATACTAATCTGACTTCTAAGGTTCATTTCTCAAGTTTTACAAACGAATGTAAAGGATTCAGTGGCATATTCGCACGGAATCCTTATTCATAGGCTTTATAACTATAATCCTTGAAGCTAATCTTTTCTAAAAGTAGCTATTTGCTTACTTTTCTACAGAAGATAGTTCGTCTTCTGTAACCCATTTGTGATTAGTAACCTCTTCATCGGTTGTTGTTGACGTATAATCAACCATATAAACGGTTGTTTGTTCTACTGAATCAATCGTAGCTGTAGCGCCGTCCATATCTTTCATATGGGAGGCTTGAATCGTTACCTCATCCCCTGGCTTCAAAGGCTCTTCACCCACATCTTTTAATTCTTCATGAATCACCCATTTGTGGTTTTTTACTTTTTCACCACCGTCTGTCGGGGTGTACGTAACGGAATATACCGTGGTGTCGTATGCACCTTTAATGGTTGCCTCCGCACCTTTCATTCCTTCCATATGACTCGCTTCAATAATCGCTTTACTATCAACAGGGAATTTAGGGTTTTCTGCTTCTTTTAACCCGTCAGGAACCTCACCGGAGCTAGAATGCTTCATATCCTTATCTTCTGTATCATTGGAGTCATTTTCTTGATTTTTTTCCTCTTGTTGTTGATTGGTATCTGCGTTTTCCTTATCTTGTTCGTTTTCTTGATCTGTTCCGCAAGCAGCTAAAACAGTTGCGAATAGAATTACCATTAGACTGAACATCCATTTTTTCATGTTCATGTGTCATAACCTCCTATATAGAAAAATACTTTCGTAGTTGTGAAAAAACTTCAACTAATAACTAATTTAATGCTATATTTATGAAATAATATCCCTGTTCGTATAAAAGAATATACTTCATCGCACTTAAACTTGTTATTTTTTGCTTTAACTCGTTCTTTAGACATTCCACTGTAGGATCCCCACTTCAAAAGTTGGAAGGATTTAAGTGGAAGATCCCAGCACTTAAATCCCTTTTTCTTAAGGTCTTTAGTAAAACGCTTGGTTATGTGGTTGGAGAACTGCTTGCTAAAATTGAAGTCATATATTAAGCTGTACGGCAAACTTCCGCACATTTAAAACAAGCTTCTGCACATTTTTGGCAATGGTCGTGTTCGTGCTTTTTGCATTCTTCGCCGCAAGCTTCGCAAATAGTTGCACATAAAGCAGTCAATTCAGACACGAATGGTGTCCCTCTTGTGAGTGCTTGTTCGACATAGCTGCAAATATCTGCGCATTCACGATCTAGACGAACGCAATTCGCCATCATGTTTAAGTCGTCCTCTTGTAAGCAAGCATCATAGCAATGGTTGCAAGCAGTCATGCATTCATGTAAAGCTTGAATTAATTCCTCGTGTTGTTGATGAGCCATATCCATCTACCTCCTTTTAGTTCGTATGTTTCCCATGCAATGCGTTTTTAAACATTTTAGTAACAATGTTTTGTCAAGGTGTTAAGAAGGGTATCGTTTTATTCCGAATATAAGGTGCTGTAAGACTCGTGGATTGTGCTCTCAATTAGTGGGAAATGAAAGAGCCCACCACTGGATTGAAGATTCACTTTATAGTAAGAAATAAAAAATTTTTGTTTGACAATTACCATAGGGGGGTATTGTATTATGGTATCAAATTTGGTTTGTAACTCATATTAAAAAGGTAAACAATAAGAGGAGGGGTATAGATGAAACAAAATGAGGATCACAAGCACAAACATCAGAACGACCACTCTCATCATGATCACGAGACTCATACACATCACGATAACACTGCGCACCAAGGTCATGGGGAGGGGCATCAGCATCATGGGCATCACGGCGGTCATGACCATGGAGATATGGTAAATGGCTTTAAAAAACGGTTTTTTATTTCACTTATCCTTACGATACCTATTTTAGCTTTGTCTCCAATGATTCAAGAATTTATTGGCGTTGATTGGCAATTTCCATTCGATCAATATATTTTATTTGCGTTATCGACCTTTGTTTTTTTCTATGGTGGCTGGCCGTTTATTACTGGAGCCATTCGTGAATTAAAAGACAGAAACCCTGGGATGATGACCTTAATTGGTTTAGCGATTCTCGTTGCTTATGGGTATAGTTCTCTTACGGTGTTCGGTTGGGAAGGAAAAGATTTCTTCTGGGAACTAGCGACACTGATTGATATTATGCTACTGGGGCATTGGATAGAGATGCGTTCGGTAATGGGGGCATCTAATGCGTTAGAGCAGTTGGTAAAACTCATGCCGAATGAAGCGCACAAATTAGATGAGCAAGGAAATGTACAAGATGTACCATTATCTGAGTTAAAAAGTAAAGATTATGTGCTCGTAAAACCAGGGGAAAAAGTTCCGGTTGATGGCATTATTAGGGATGGGAAATCTGCGGTAGATGAATCTTTATTAACTGGTGAATCTGTCCCCGTAGAAAAAGGGAAAGACGACGAAGTAATCGGCGGTTCAGTGAACAAGGAAGGTTCTCTTACCATTCAAGTAGAAAAAACAGGCGAAGAATCATTCTTGTCGCAAGTAGTCACGATGGTAAAAGAAGCACAAGAGTCGAAATCCAAAACACAAGATTTAACGAATCGCGCGGCAAAATGGCTGTTTTATATTGCCTTACTTTCTGGTTTTGTAACACTCATTATTTGGTTATTACTTGGGTATCCATTTGATGTGGCTATGGAACGGATGGTTACGGTTATGGTGATTACTTGTCCGCATGCATTGGGCTTAGCGGCACCATTAGTCGTTGCTGTGTCGACATCCATTTCTGCAAAAAAAGGTTTGCTTATTCGTAACCGAGCTAATTTTGAAGGAGCGAGAAATTTAAACGCCGTCGTTTTTGATAAAACAGGAACGTTAACAAAAGGTGAATTTGGTGTAACGGATATTGTGCCGATAGAGGGACAAAGGGAAGTAGATGTACTTGCATATGCCGCCAGTGTAGAACAAAATTCTGAACATCCAATTGCAACAGGTATCGTTCAATCAGCAAAAGAGAAAGAAATACGTATTGACAAAGTAACGGATTTCGAATCGATTACTGGAAAAGGGATTCAAGGGAAAGTGAATGGAAAGATAGTACATGTAGTTAGCCCGAAATATGTTCATAATAAGCAGCTCGAATATGATAAAGAACTATTTAACGAGATGTCGGAGCAAGGAAAAACGGTTGTGTTTGTTCTTGTAGATGAACAATTAATTGGGATGATTGCTTTAGCGGATATGGTGCGTGAAACAGCAAAAGAAGCAATATCTACGCTCAAAGAGCAAGACATTCATTCCATTATGCTAACAGGAGATAATAAAAAAGTGGCGAACTGGGTTGCAGAACAGCTTGGTATAGATGAAGTATATGCTGAAGTGTTACCTGATGATAAAGCGAACCAAGTAAAAGATATTCAGCAGCAAGGATGGAAGGTTGCTATGACAGGAGATGGCGTTAATGATGCGCCGGCATTAGCAACCGCTGATTTAGGAATAGCGATTGGCGCAGGTACGGATGTCGCCATGGAGACGGCAGATGTTGTACTTGTAAGAAGTAATCCAAAAGATGTTGTTTCTCTAATGGATTTATCGAGAAAAACATATCGCAAAATGGTGCAAAACTTATGGTGGGCAGCGGGATATAATATATTTGCCATTCCTTTAGCTGCAGGAGTACTTGCTCCAATAGGTATTGTACTTAGTCCGGCAGTTGGTGCTGTACTGATGAGTTTAAGCACAGTCATTGTTGCGATTAATGCGAAATTGTTAAAAGCGTAAATGGATGTGTCTTAGAAAGTCGATACTGTCTCTCTTGAAGGAGGAGGTATCGGCTTTTTGCACTATAGGGAAGTATAAGATTTGGTATATAGTATAAATAAAACAAAGGGTTTTAGTATAAAGAAGATTTATGGATAAGCTAAGTTTTGTACATTTTAAGGTTTATATTTTTAAACAATATTGCTTTCATGTGTAATTATTTCAATTTTATAAAGGGTAAACCGTTTTTAGTGAATAAAAAAGCATACTAAAATAAACCTATTGAAGTAAAGGCAGAAAAATGCTATGCTAAATAGGTTAAAGTATTATGTTTCATTTTTATACAATTATCCTAATTTACATTATATCATGTTTGAAAAAGAGGGTCAAGGAAAATGGAAAGGGGTTGCGGAAATGCTAGAAATGCATAAAGATTTGCCGCAAGAGCAACAACGTGTAGATCATATTCGAGAAGAAATTAATCAGAAAGAAAACAAATTATTCGAGAAAACTGCACAATTAAAAGAAAATGTCATCGAGTTAAGAAAGACATTTTGGGACGATGTAACTGTCAATTTGGATGAGCCAGATGATGTCATTGAAACAGAGGCAAGCATAAAACAACAAGCAGAACTGCTAGCACAAAAAGAAACCGTTCATGGCAGTTTGGCTAAAGAATTAAAAACATTAAATAAGTTAAAAGATAATCCGTATTTTGGACGCATTGATTTTAAAGAAGATGGAGAAGAAAAAGAAAAAATTTACATTGGCATTGCTTCTCTAATGGATAAAGAAGAGGAGGACTTCCTCATTTATGATTGGCGAGCGCCTATATCAAGCCTTTATTACGACTATGCATTAGGTGAAGCAAGTTATCAAACCTTAGCTGGGGAAATCTCTGGAGAAATCTCTTTGAAGCGGCAATTTATTATTCGCCAAGGAAAGATGAAGGCGATGTTTGACACGGGGCTTACCATTGGCGACCAATTGTTACAAGAGGCGTTAGGTAATAATGCAAGTACAACGATGCGTAATATTGTCGCCACCATTCAAAAAGAGCAAAATAAGATTATTCGTAATGAAAAGAGTAAATTATTGTTGGTGCAAGGTGTTGCTGGTAGTGGGAAAACTTCCGCAGCATTACAACGAATAGCTTATTTGATGTATCGTTACCGTAAACAGTTAAACCCAGAAAATGTGATGCTGTTTTCCCCTAACCCTTTGTTTACAAGTTATATTAATAATGTATTACCTGAGCTTGGGGAAGAGAACGTGAGACAAACTACCTTTTATCACTTTGTGCAAAAAAAGGTAGGAGATGATTTCTCCGTTGAATCTCCTTTTGATCAAATGGAGTACATGTTAACAAATAAACATACAATGACGGATCAAATACGTATGCAGGGGATTGAATATAAATCTTCGTTAGCATTTAAACAAATGGTGGATGCATATTTGGCAACTTTACATGACAAGGGGATTTGTTTTCGCCCTGTTTTATTTCGCGGAGAAGTACTCATTTCCAAAGAGGCGATCGCTGATTACTTTTATACTATGGAATCATCCATTTCTTTACCAAACCGAATGGAGCTAGTAGCGGATTGGCTGTTGAAGGAATTAACTAGCATTCAACAGGAGGAGGTTTCGAAGGATTGGGTAGGAGAGAAGATAGAGCTGTTGGATAAAGAAGCCTATGCTAAAGCGTATTATAAAGCGCGACAACAAGGTGCGGACAGTGTGATGGATGAAGAGGCTATTTTAAGAAAGGCCGTCGTTCATAAAATGTTTGCTAGTATGAAAGCGAAAGTGAAGGACTTTGCGTTTGTAGATGTCGCAAAAACATTTGAACAGTTATTTAAATACCATCCAGAGCTAGCTGAGCTCCCTAATTCATGGAAGGATATGGCTGCGCAAACAGTGGAACATATTCAATCTAGCCATCTGCAATGGGAAGATGTAACGCCATATGTGTATTTTAAAGGGCGGTTATTAGGAGATATGAAGGATCGATCCGTACGTTATTTAGTCATAGATGAAGCGCAAGATTTTTCTGCTTTCCAATTTGCCTATGTCTCGGAATTATTTCCACATACGAGAATGACGTTATTAGGCGATATAAATCAAACTATTTATGCCCCAATATCGAAACAAAATCCGTTGCTTCTAAAAGATGGAGAAGAGGTAGAGCGCATTACATTAATGAAAAGCTACCGTCCTACAAAGCAGCTCGTCCAATTTACCAAGCATTTTGTCCCAGGTGAACATGAAATTGAACCATTCGAACGGGAAGGAAACAAACCCAAGCTTATCTATGTAAACAAAGAGACGCAACGTAAAGAAGTGTTAAAGCATCAGATAAAGAATCTAATGAATGAAGGCTATGAAACGATAGCTCTAGTTACGAAATCTTTACAGGAGAGTAAACATATCTATGATGCGTTAACAGGGGAGGTTCCCTGTACCTTATTGGATGAAGAAACGTATACATTATCAAAAGGAGTTTTGATCATCCCTGTATATTTAGCAAAGGGGATTGAATTTGATGCCGTTATTATTCCAGATGCAACGAATAGTAACTATACAAAGGAAGATCAAACTTTGTTTTACACTGCTTGTACGCGAGCAATGCACGAGTTAGTCATGGTGGCTAACGAGGAGCCAAATGTATTTATACAGGAAGCGTCTGTAGGCACATATAAGGCGGATAAAAAATAATAAAATCTTTATTATTGGGTCATTTAAATAGAACTTGGCTGCCCGTGCAATGGCTGAGCAGTCAAGTTTTATATATATGAAAATATTTCTAGAGGAGGATATTAGGGCTAATTTCTAGTCAAAAAAAAGAAAGGAGCTCTATTATAAAATAACATGATAGCGTAGTGTTTTTCCGCAGGCGGTCACTAGCTGCTTTTTTCTTATACATTTATAAACAATTGTTCTATTAAAAACATAAAATGTACATCAATAGAGTTATGAAATATTTGGGTTATAACGATGTAGAGAAAAACTTGATACATGTTTTTTTATTACAGATTTGCTATTTCTAGTGTTTATTCCTTAATCTGTATAGGTGATGTATGGAAAAAATATGTACGATAGCTTTTGTGTAGTAGATAATTCTTCCAGTAAATAGAATAATCGTTGTTGAATGATAGATAGCAATCGTTTTACAAATTGCTTTTCCACCGACTGTAAGTGCTGCAATGATACTTGTTAAAATAACAGAAACAAATATGAAAGTGATGGATCCTTCTGAAGTACGAATCAATTTAGCGAGTTGAAATACAACAGCTGTAGAAGCTGCACCACTAACAATACCTGCGATGTCCCCAATTACATCATTAAATAAACTGGAAAATAGTGGAGCTTTTTTAGCAATAAAAGCTGCTTCTTTTGCCCCTTTTATTTTCTTAGCTGCCATAGCATGAAAGTGTTTCTCGTTTGACGTAGCTGCAGCAAGTCCAATCGTATCTCCGGTAATACCGATTAGTATAAAGACAAATACAATAAACAAACTTAAAAGTAAACCCGCACCTTCCTGAAATAATGTAGATATACATGCAAACACAAAAGCCATTCCAAATGTTAATAAACTAATTCTAAGGCTCCATTGTAAGGATTTCCGCATGAGTTTGAACAATTTGTTATCCTCCATTCCTAGGTTTTATCGTATAGATAAGGTACTGGAAAACGCTCGCTTCAACCTTAGAACCGTAGAAGTGGAAGAGAACAGCACCTATGCTACATTTGTTTGATTAATTTCAGTGGGTTTGATATCGAAATTCCCATCTATTAGAAAGACTTGGCTTGTCGCCAAGTCTTATGGTGAATGGCGTAGTTTTTCTTATACTATAAACCTTTAAACTTTTATACTTTTACGCTCCTGTTCTTCGTAAATTCGCTCATCCCGCATAGAAATCGCTCCAGTTCGTCGTTGTAAATTCGCTCATCTATAGTATAAAAAATCGTGTACGTTAAGAAGGAGCGCCCTCCCGGCTACCACCCCGGGAGGGCATGTTGAATTACCTGTACTGCCATCTTTATTCCTTCAGGTAAAAAAAATAACCAAAGGAATAAAATTTACCTAGAACTAATAAAGTTGCATATATGAAACATATAATATTTTTTGGAGAAAATCAACCATTTTAATTGAAAATTTAAAAATAAATTCACTTCCTCTAAAAATTTATAGGGGGTACCATATAAGCAAAACTCGCTTCAGGCATAGAAATTTTACTGTAATTCTTTATTCAACTTGACAGCAATGACGCTTTCGTATAGGTTTATAGTAATGAAACAAACGACTACATTCGTTGACGAGAATGAGTAAACGTAATGGTGGTTCTCTAGAGAGTTGGCATTTTTGCTGTAAGCCAATGTTCCACTTATGTTGAAGATCCTCTCCGAGAAGAAAAGCTGAGCTTGTCAGTAAGCTTTTCCGGAATCCTCACCGTTATACTAGAGGCGCGTATGAGATGTACGTTGATGAGTGCTGGAGAGTATGGTTCACATAACTCTGGAACCAGGGTGGTAACGCGAGTTTAAGCTCGTCCCTAATAATAATTAGGGGCGGGCTTTTTTGTACTATATAAGCATAAAGGGGATAGGTTATCTTATAAGAAATTGGTGCATTCGCCATAAAGCTGTGTAAATAAGCCAAGGTTTTTCATGCGATACTGTGTATAATCGTATTTTTTAGTCTACCATGCAATAAGCTAATGGAAGCCTTTGTGGAGAAACGTTTTAATAATGATAAAAAAGTTAGGAGTGAATTGGGTTGGATCATCATCATGTAGAAGAAACGGTAGTTGAAAGGGAAAATCGGGTTAAGAAGTGGTGGCAGCAGCAGGATATATTTGCAAAATCCATCACACAACGGGAAGGGAAAGAAACGTTTGTATTTTACGAGGGGCCACCTACAGCGAATGGTTTACCACATGCTGGGCATGTGCTTGGTCGCGTAATCAAAGATTTTGTTGCGCGATATAAAACAATGCAAGGTTTTCAAGTGTTAAGAAAAGCGGGTTGGGACACACATGGCTTACCCGTTGAATTAGGTGTGGAGAAAAAACTAGGTATTTCCGGTAAACAAGAAATCGAAGCGTATGGTGTAGAAGAATTTATTGAAGCCTGTAAAGATAGTGTCTTTGATTATGAAAAACAATGGCGGAAATTTACAGAGGCAATTGGGTACTGGGTAGATATGGATGAACCGTACGTGACACTCGAAAATAATTATATTGAAAGTGTTTGGTATATTTTAGCTACCATTCATAAAAAAGGATTATTGGATAAAGGGCATCGTGTAACGCCTTATTGCCCAAGCTGTCAAACCTCGCTAAGCTCTCATGAAGTCGCACAAGGATATAAAAATGTTAAAGATTTATCCGTAACAGTGAAATTTCCACTAAAAGATGTAGCGAATACATTCTTTTTAGGATGGACGACAACACCATGGACGTTGCCAGGAAATATTGCTCTTGCTGTACACCCTGACATGGACTATGCTAAAGTTCAGCAAAATCAGCAAGTGTTTATTGTAGCAGCTGATCGTTTACAAGCAATATGTAAAGAAGCTGACGTGTTAAGCTGGCATAAAGGAAAAGAGTTTGTTGGACTTTCCTATCAACCTCCTTTTCCAATGTCTAAAGTAAAGCGTGGGTACCAAGTCATTGGTGCTCAATTTGTTACAAACGATAGCGGTACAGGTATTGTTCATATCGCTCCTGCGTATGGAGAAGATGACTATCATGCGGTGGAAGAAAATAATCTTGATTTTATTCATGTCGTTGATGAGACAGGTAGATATAAGGAAAATATGCTTCCTTTAAAAGGGCAATTAGCGAAGCAAAGCGATGTAGCGATTATTAAAATGTTGGCGGAAAAAGACTTGTTGTTTGCAAAGGAAAAATATGAGCATAGCTACCCACACTGCTGGCGTTGTGATTCGCCGCTTCTTTATTACGCTATGGAAGGTTGGTTTATCCGAACGACAGCTATAAAAGATACGATTTTACAAAATAACGAACAGATCGAATGGCATCCAGAGCATATGAAGCACGGTCGCTTTGGAAATTTTTTGGAAAATATGGTGGATTGGAATTTAGGAAGAAACCGTTACTGGGGAACACCATTAAATGTGTGGATATGTCAAGACTGTGAGCATCAAGTTGTTCCGAATAGTATCCAAGAGCTAAAAGCATATGCCAAAGATACAATTCCTGAATCGTTGGAGTTGCATAAACCATACGTAGACAAGATCGTGCTCTGTTGCCCGCACTGCCATAGTGATATGTACCGTACAAAAGAAGTAATTGATGTCTGGTTTGATAGTGGCTCGATGCCGTTTGCGCAATATCATTATCCATTTGCAAACAAAGAGTTATTTGAAAAACAATTCCCAGCAGATATAATTGCTGAAGGTGTGGATCAAACTAGAGGGTGGTTTTACAGCTTATTAACGGTTGCTTCCTTATTCGTCGGCAAACCTTCTTATAAACGAGTGTTATCTTTAGGACATATCTTAGATGAAGATGGTAAAAAAATGTCGAAAAGTAAAGGCAATGTGATTGATCCGATGCAACTGGTGGAAACGTATGGGGCGGATGCGCTTCGTTGGGCTTTATTAGCAGATAGTGCACCGTGGAACAATAAACGTTTTTCAGCAAATTTAGTTGCTCAAGCCAAATCAAAAGTGGTCGATACGTTACAAAATGTGTACGCATTTTATGCAATGTATACGGCTATTGATCAATTTGATCCTCATCAGCATGATAAAGGGGAGCAAACATTGTTGGATAAATGGGTTTTATCTCGTCAGCAGACAGTTGTTAATCAGGTGAATTACTATTTGGATGCCTATGAGTTTACATCTGCCGCGAAGGTTTTAGCGGAATTTGTAGATCAAGTAAGTAATTGGTATATTCGTCGTTCTCGTGACCGTTTTTGGGGTGAGGGAATGGGGAGTACAAAATTGGCTGCTTATCATACGTTAAGAGAAGTATTGATAACAACGAGTAAGTTGCTTGCACCGTTTATTCCGTTTGTTACCGAGGATATTCATGTAAAGTTAACAGGTGAGAGTGTGCACCTCGTTGATTTTCCTAACGATGACAATGCGGCGATTAATGTTCAATTAGAAGAGGAAATGAGTGGCGTGGTCCAAGTTGTAGAACTTGCACGACAGGCTCGTAACGTATCTAAAATAAAGACAAAGCAACCATTAGCCTCTTTAACAGTGGTTAGCGATTCGTCACACGCAAGCTATGTCTATAAATATGCGGAAATTATGAAAGACGAAATTAATGTGAAGCGAGTGAATGTCGCAACAGAAATGGGTGAAAACGTGCGTTATGAATTTAAGCTGAATTTCCCTGTCGCAGGACCGAAATTAGGGAAGCGGATAGGGATTGTGCAGAAACAGTTGCAACATTTATCAGAGGAAGAAATCACTCAAATGGTAAAAGGAGATCGAACATTAACGTTACCGTCCGGAGAGACGTTACAACTTGAGGAGGAAGATCTGTTAGTAAAGCAGGTGACAAAAGAAGGGCTGGAAATGGCTGTAAACCCAACGTTTACCGTTCTATTAGATACGCAATTAACGAAGGAATTAAAACAAGAAGGTTTAGCTCGCGAGCTTATACGAGCAGTGCAACTATACCGCAAAGAACTGAATTTGCCGGTTGATCAACGAGTAAATATTACGTTTGCGGCTAGTAAGGAAATGAAAAACGTTATGAAAATGTACCAACCTTTATTAGAAACGAACCTGCTCCTAAAGGGCATTCATTTTGGAGAGCGTGCTGGGATGAAAAGCGTTCAACTAGAAAAAGAGACTGTTCGAATAGGAATACATTAATAGCTCCTCGCTATTTAATGTTGGTATTATAGCCAAAAGATAGAATTAGTCGGTTTGACATGGAGCCGGGCATGATTGACGAGCCAAGACGCCAATATGAAAGGAATATTGGCTCACGCCAAAAATGCTATCATGCCTGCCACTCCACGTAAAACCTCCTAAACTACCTTCTGCTCCCTGCTCCCATACTAAATAGTGAAGAAGCACATTAATTTACTAATGATAGAAAAATCCAGGTGAATCTGCCCCCTGGATTTTTTTGCACTATAGGAAAGTCAAAGATTTTACAATATTTATTTCGTATACTTATTATAAGCGCCATGTCTTACTGGACCGACATAATCATTGAGTTTCCAGCCATGCTTGATCGCTGCTGTTACGAAATTTTTTGCTCCCTTTACAGCATCTTTTACAGTACGACCATGTGCTAGGTTGGCAGTGATAGCAGCAGCAAACGTACATCCAGCACCGTGGTTGTAGCTTGTGTTAATTTTATCTTCTTCTAATACCGTTGCCTACACGAAAATTATTTGTCACAAATGAAGCGGATAACTTTTTGACGCATGTAAGGGAAGGGGAGGAAGGTTAGGGCGTAGTATAAAAGCTTTGAGGCACAACAACAAAGTGAGGTAAGTGCCTCTTAAAATCATTATATTGATTCGACTAACTTAAGTCACATTCATAGGAGAATGGAAAACTTCATCGGAATGCAGTTGTGATACGAGAACAACTACAAGCATGAGACCATTTTGGCTAAAAAATGCTGAGTGTGGGTTCTCATGGTTGTGTTGCAGCAATTTGAATGCAGATAGAAAGAATTGTACGACTTACACTTTCACAATGGCAAATGTGAATGGGTAAGCTTAAGTGGGAGATAACAGCAAGTAAATCCCTTCCTTCAGAAGCCAAGATCTTTTAGCCTATACGTTTAGGTGTGAGATCACTTTATCCTTGCACAAAAGTAATAGCTACTTCTTCTATAGGTGCTTGTTGATATGCTGGAATCAATCCTTGCTTTAAAATGGACGTTTTTGTTACCTGCTTATACGGGTAAGTGAATGCTGTTGCTGATGAAAATGGCAGTTGTGATAGTTGAATTGTCTGTTTATCTTGCCACGTCGCTTCTAGTAGTTGGTTTGTAAAACCTTTCAATTTAGCCGATAAGGGAATACCTTTTTTAAAGAAAGGGTGCGTGTTTTCTCCTGGTTCATTGAGGCAAATAAATAAAGAAAGATTATCACAAAGCTGCAATAAACCAAGATGGATAGCTAATACTTCTTTATCAAACTGTTTCAGGATATTTATTATTCGTTGTTGTCTGCTTCTTTCTTGATTAACAAATTGTTTACTATAGTAAGAAGTATCTTTT
Source organism: Virgibacillus sp. (assembly GCF_013393565.1). Lineage (NCBI taxonomy): Bacteria > Bacillati > Bacillota > Bacilli > Caryophanales > Bacillaceae > Virgibacillus > Virgibacillus sp. Next base: position 39,143 of record NZ_JABXHF010000004.1, on the reverse strand, counting down.
TCAAGAAAACGCGTATAGTGTAAGCTGCATAACAAACCTGCATACAAATCTGCAGAAGCGACTTTTTCGATTCCAGCAGTATATAACACGGTCTTAGCTGGTGTTGGAAAATCTGTGAAATTGTGAGGTGCTTGCGATTGGTCATTCCAAAATGGTTCTTCATCAAATGGTCTCCATCCAACATCATGTTGTTGGATGGCATAAATGGCAGAATCGTGGTATGGAGATTGCGGTAAATATGCTTTGTTCCAATGTCTAATCATACTTTCAGATATGCGAGCATGTTGATCTTGCTCTATGAAGATAAAGCTATTTTGTTGCTTGCGAATAATCAATGAAACATCCTCCTTTTTAATTGGAAGTAAGAAATGAATGCTTTTATTATATATTCCTCATTTTACACGAAAGAAAACGAACATAATGAAAGCGTGACTATCGTATCATGAATTGCCATAGCTCGTAATGGGGAGCTAACATTTACTATGAAAAGTTCTTGCAAGCGGTTTTTTGCCAGAAAGTATAAATTTTTTAAGTTTATAGTATAAGAAAAACGACCACTTCCTTTACAAGGTTTGGCGGTTAGCCAAGTTGTTTTAACATACAAATAATTACAGCTTTTATGTTTCATGATAGATTTGGGATTAACTCTAGTTCTTCTAATGATTTTGTGTTTATAACAGAATTGGTATAATAATCGTTTTTCAAGTTCTTCAATTTTTTTTTTAATTTGTTATGGTGATTTTAGAAGGAGCTTTTTGAACCCAAAGCTATTCCCAATTGGATGTGCTTTTAGGAAGTGCATGTCAATTCTACACGAATAAGATTGACAAGAAAACATTTTGCCTATACAATTACTTACTATAAATAACTTTATTTAAAAAAGTAACTAAAAGGGGTGCAGTAATGGAGACGAAGTTTTTTGATCATTCGGTGGCTCATGTAAACGAAGTTTCGATTTACGTGACAAATTTAAAGCATTCACTTGCATATTATCAATATTTGTTCGGTTTTTCTTTATTAGAGAAATCTCAACACCAAGCTGTACTGTCAGCAAATGGTGCTACTCCGATATTAACTTTGGAACAGCCAGAATCTGTTTTATCGAAACAACAGGGGAGAACAGGGCTGTATCATTTTGCTATATTGCTTCCAAATAGAAGTGATTTGGCATCATTCTTACAGTTTTGTTTAGAGGAACAAATTCCTTTTGGGGCCTCAGACCATCACGTTAGTGAAGCGATTTATTTAACGGACCCAGATGGAAATGGAATAGAAGTGTATCGTGATCGCCCATCAAGTAGGTGGAAGTGGGATGATGATCAAGTAATGATGACAACGCATCAGTTAGATACAGCTGGATTGTTGGCGGAACCATCTGGTAAATGGAGAGGTGCACCGAAGGAAAGTCTGATAGGACATATACACTTACATGTAAACAATTTGGAACAAGCGAAAGCGTTTTATGTAAAAATATTAGGTTTTACGGAAGTAGCCCATTATCCAGGAGCATTATTTTTATCGACTGGTGACTATCATCACCATATTGCTATTAATGTTTGGAATGGAGAAAAAGCCCTTCCACCAGAAAAATATAGTGCTGGTCTAAAGTATTTTTCTATTGCATTTCCGAAAACGCAAGCAATAGATATAATTCATGATCAGTTAAAGAAAAGGGGATGGCATGCTATTCGAGCAAAGGATGGGGATGGTGTATACGTAGACGACCCGTCTGGAAATGAAATTTATCTATCCTGAATATAAGTTGCTGTAGAGAATAGGTGTTGGAGAGGATTAAATTAAATTTAAACAATCAGTGAGGGACAAGCGACTAGTAATTAGAGATTTATTGTAGAACAAGCAAAGCAATCTTTGCTTGTTTTTTAGGTGCTATTAGAAAGTATGGAATTTCTATGGTTTATAGTATAAGCAAAACAATGGCGTTTTATCGCCAAGTCTTTCTAATAACGTTTTTGCTACATATACGTTAAAATGTGTAGTGGTTATTAAAATGTGGAGAATAAGAGTATAAACGGTAATGTAATTATTTTATAAGCTGTGAAATGCTACATATAGTACATCAATACGTTACATTGTACAGCTACTTAGATCAAAAGATGGTTGTGAAATTGATCACTACCCCTTAACAGAAAGACATACTAATTGACAGAAAAGGAAGATCACATTTATGGCGTATGTTCTATTGATTGTTGGATTTGTTTTATTAATAAAAGGTGCTGATTTTTTTGTAGATGGTTCGTCAAATATTGCCAGACTACTAAGAGTTCCACCAATATTAATTGGTTTAACTATTGTTGCATTTGGTACAAGCTCTCCAGAGGCAACGGTAAGTATTATTGCTTCATTACAAGGGACAGCAGACGTATCGATGGGGAATGTTATTGGGAGCAACATTTTTAATATAACACTTGTGGTTGGAATCGCAGCGGTATTGTTTCCAATTAAAGTAGAGAATGAAACAATTCGAAAAGAAATTCCTTTTACTTTGCTTGCAAGTGTTGCTTTATTAATATTAATTAATGATAAAGTATTGCAAGGCCTGAATCTAAATACAATATCTCGAAGTGACGGGCTTATATTTCTATTGTTTTTATCTGTATTCATGTTCTATGTCATTGAAGTAGCGTTAAAGAGTCGTGAAAATGGAAGTGAAGTTAATGCTGTTCAAGACGTTAAATGGGGAAAAAACATTACAATTACCATTCTTGGGCTTTTAGGCATTGTCCTCGGTGGTCAGATGGTTGTGGAAAATGGAAAGGACATTGCTTACTCATGGGGAATGAGTGAAGCTCTTGTCGGTTTAACCATCATAGCGATTGGAACCTCCCTACCAGAACTAGTAACCTCCATTACAGCGGCTTTAAAAAAGGAAAGTGAAATAGCTTTAGGAAATATTGTTGGAAGCAATATTTTTAACATTTTATTCGTTCTTGGAACTTCTGCAGTTATTTCTCCTTTAGAAGTCAGCGGGAAAATTACTATCGACATTTTGATAATGATTGCTATCACCGTGCTACTACTTATTTTTTCTCGCACAAACTTTCGCATCGATAAACGTGAAGGCCTTGTATTAGTTATAGGCTATATCGTTTATACGGTGTATATCATAGTAAGAAATTAAACAAAGGCAGGAAGCGTTTCTAAGTCGCTCGTCAATCCAAGAAAATCTCTCCCTCCATGCAAAAATTCGCCCGCCCATCGCGTGAAGTGATAGCGGGCGCACGCTTGCGAAAAATTTTGCCTTTGGAATGGAAAAAGGAGAGAGGTATATCAAGAAAGTTGCGCCCAGACATTAGCGGTACGAGCGTGGATTCAGCAAGTCACGCGCAGAAGTGAGCAAGAAACACGCGCTTTTACATTTATCGTCGGCTATTCAAATAAACGTAAGTGTAAAAAAGCTTATAAATGTTGGTACCACTGTGCTGCGGATTCTACTTCTTGTAATGTTAATTGGTGACCTTGATTTTCCCAATGCAAATGGACATTTGCGCCAGCATCCTTTAATATTTTTGTTAAGTCTTTTGATTCTTGTGGTGGACAAATAGGGTCATTTATTCCTGCAGCGATAAACACATGTTTATGAGCTAAATTTGGTAAAGCTATACCCCGACGTGGTACCATAGGATGATGGAGTATTGCACCACGAAGTGCATGTTGATAATGAAAAAGTAAGTTTGCTGCGATATTTGCGCCGTTGGAGTATCCGATAGCAATGATGTTATCTCTATGAAAGGTATATGTTTCCGCCGCTTCATCTAAAAAGGTATTTAATTCCTTGGTTCGAAAAATAAGGTCTTCTTCATCGAAAATTCCTTCGGCTAAACGCTTGAAAAAGCGAGGCATGCCATTTTCAAGAATATTTCCCCTTACACTTAAGACATTTGCCCCTTCATCTATTCTTTCAGCTAATGGAAGCAGATCCTGTTCTGTACCACCAGTACCGTGCAACAATAATAATGTAGGTTTTGTAGGATCGTTTCCTTCTTGAAAAATATGTTTCATCTTTAATCTCTCCTTATAAACGCTTTCCAGCTTTTTTTAATACGTCGATAACAACTTTTTTTTGTTCATCACTTACATCCATAAAGAGTTCTTCAATGACTTGCTGATGCTTTGGAAAAATTTCATCCATCAGTTGCTTTCCTTTATCTGTAATATCAATATAAACGACACGTCTATCTTCTTGGGAATGTTTTCTTTGGAGTAATCCTTTTTCTTCCAATTTATCAATAACATACGTAATGGAGCCAGTTTTAATCAGTACACTTTCAGATATTTCCCGAACGGTTTGTTTTCCTTTATGATAAAGCGTTTCAAGAATAGTGAATTCAGAAGTCTTCATGCCATAATTCTTCATATCTTCCATAACATAGTCTTGTAACGCTTTTGACGCTTTAATTAATACGACAAAAGCTTTTAACGATAGATTTTCTTTCATAGTTGTTCATTCTCCTTATCTTACGAAATATATTAATTCATATATTCTTAATTAAATATAAAAGATTTGCCAACACGTGTCAAAGCATATCGATTATCGTTGTATGGTTCAGAAGACGTGCTAAATTCCTGATTAGAAATTTTAAACAGGTAAAGTGAGATGAAACATAATCGATGAAGGTTAAATGTTAAAATGATATTTAATTTTATGTCAATTTTTGTTGTGGAGCAAGTGAAAACATAAACGAAGAAAATTTTTTGACTAATACGATTCGTACAATATAATCAAAGCTTGTTGTGTAAATTTAGTTTATGTAAGAGAGATATTGCTTATTCAAGCAATATCTCCGTCCAGTGTTCCATAGCCAATTAACGTTTTTTCTTTGCTTCTAATTCATTTTTTCTCGCGACAAGTTCTTGAAATTCTTGCTCCAATTCGTCTGAAGGCTCTATGCTTAATTTTCCTAGTATCTCGGTCATTTTTGTTTCAATAACCATTCGTTCCTGCTCGCTTGCGTCTTCTTTTTGTTGTGAGGATGCTTGCTTATACGCTTCATAAGTGCCTGCGAAAATCTTTATGGTCTGATCTTCGAAAGCGAAGATTGTAGTTGCGACGGTCTGAATGAATCTTCGGTCATGGGAGACGAATATGACAGTGCCTTGATATTCTGCTAACAGCGATTCTAAAGCTTCCACAGCTTCAATATCAAGAAAATTAGTCGGTTCGTCAAGAATAATGGTGTTAATATTGCTTACAAATAATTTAGCAAAAGCAACCTTGACTCGTTCACCTCCACTAAGGACAGCTACTTGTTTATGGACATCATCGCGATAAAAATGAAGCCTTCCTAATACTGTACGGATTAAAGTCTCGTTTTGATGGGAGGTCTCACGTACATTTTGTAAAATAGATTTGTTCGTATCAAGTACATCTAAATTTTGACTAAAGTAACCGATTTTCATAGCTGGAGAATGGTGGACTTGCTCTGTTGGTAGGAGTAACTTTTTTATCAGTGTTGTTTTCCCACTTCCGTTAGCTCCAATGATCGCTACCTTATCGCCACCTTTTATTTGGAAGCTAACTTTATTCCATAATAAACGTTGATGTACTTCTCCTGTTACATCTTCAACTCGTAAAAGATTTCTCCCTAAGATTGTTTTTTCATTTGGCAACTCCATTTTAAGAGGGGGAACTTCCCGAGCTTTTTCTACTTTTTCTAGTTTTTCAATGCGTGTTTCTATTGCTTTAGCGTTTTTGCGTAATTTTTTTTGTTTATTGGCGAAATAAGGCTTTGCTCCTGTAATTTTCGCTTCTGAGTTGCTCGTTTGCTTTGGTTTTTTTGTTGCCCGCTGTGCCTTTTTTTCTTTTAAAGCGAGTGCTTCTTCTAGTTGTGATTTCTTTTTTATATAGGTATCATACGCTTGTTCTTGCTGTTGTATTTGTAATTCTTTTTGTTGTTGATAATCAGAATAGTTGCCTTTGTATGTTGTAAGAATGCCATCTTCTAGCTCCCAAATGTTCGTACATATGGCATCTAAAAATTCCCGATCATGAGAAACGATAATGAAGGCACCGGGCCAGTTTTGTAAGTTGGCTTCTAACGCTTCCATATGGGAGGTGTCTAAATTTGCTGTTGGCTCATCAGCAAGTAAAATGTCTGCTTTTCTTGCTAGTGCTTTGCTTATATATGCTTGCGTTATTTCACCGCCACTTTTTGTTTCTTTCGTTTCTTTTAATTGTGGTACTAAATCAATCGAACCGTACAGAGAAAGATTGCTCGTTTCAGCCGTCATTGTTTCTGCAAGTATTTTTAATAGCGTTGTCTTTCCACAACCGTTTTTACCAACTAAACCAATTCGATCTCCTCGATGCACACGTAATGCTTCTATGGATAGTAATTTACGATCTTTAATATAGTATGAAATCTTTTTTGCATCCAATAGTAAATGCATAGGATCGCCTCCTGTGTAGATAGGTTCATGTAAACCGAATAATTAGCGGAAACAGGAGGTTTTTTTGCACGATAGGAAAGTAGAGATGTTAGGGATTGTAGCATAAGCGAAATGATGGCGTTCTATCGTCATAAAGACTTATCGCTAGCCATGCTTTTCTAACATGCTATAAGGTTTCCACCGATCGAAAATGGTAGCTTCTCGTCTTGTTTATAGAATAAACCTACTTTCATAGCACAAAAAAAGCCTCCTGAACTTTTCAGAACAGAAGACGAATGTAAAGACAGTGATAAATAAACACAAGCCTGTATATGTAAGCTGGTAATATCTACATATAAAAAGCAATGTGAAAAATTTTATGCCAATTACAAAGCGTATCATCCTATTCTGAAAGGCTTGAAATGCATACAAATTGAACAGACTTCTGTTGAAAATGCTGCATGTTGAACAATTTTTCAGTAAATAGGATTAATACTTCATGTAATTGGGTCACCCTTTCCGTAATTTGTTGATTCCATTATATAGAATTTTTGCTATTTTGTCTAACTGAAATGGAAAGTTTATTCACTTTATTTATGTTATCTTAAACGCAGCAAGCCAGCACTTTTCATAAAAGTGCTGATGTAATAGTACTTATGCAAAGTATAAAGATTTTAGAGTTCATAGTTTAAGCAAAACGACGGCGTTCCTCCGTCTTAAGAATTGGGGATAAACCAATTTTTTCTAAAGAATGATAGCACAAGAAAACGGTAGCCTTCTTAAATTATATGATCCAGTATGCTGTAAACGACGGCACCAATAATGCATAATCCAATAGATGTAGCGCTAAGCAGGTATTGCAGGCTTCCCTTTATATGCTTCCATTCTATATAGGTGCGAAAAGCGAAAAGGATAGCCATACTTATAAAGATAAATACTCTAAATTCGTGATAATCGATGATGGTTATTGTAATGATGATCAGAATTAAAAAGTTAAGCGTTTTTTCACCGTATCGATGAATATTATTTACGTATTTCTCTTTTGATTCATCATCATCGTTTGCGTTCATGTTCAAGCTCCTAATTAGTCGTTTTTGGATAATAATATGAAGAATAAGTAAAGAAAACATAATGATGTAAATCATTTTTAGACACCCTTTTCCGGTTAATACCTATAAGTTGGCGTTAGTGATTTTCATTCAAGATATAAGTTGCTGTAAGACTTTTACTTCAAAATTGGAAGATGGGAGTTGGAGAAAAAGGGGTGAAAGAGTCCCTTCCTACTGGTTGAAGATTTCCTTTATACAGCAGCTAATTTCCATATATATGTAAATCAATTATAAGATAGAATGAGAAAGGATGGCAATAGAAAAAAGTGCATGCGTTTAAATGAATTTAAACGTTTTTGATTGAATTTGAATGAAATGTAGTATATGATAACAATGAATCCAAGCTTGGAGTGATAAACTTGTTAATGACAGATCGATACGCTAAAATAATGCAATTATTAGGGGAAAAGCAATCCATTAAAATACAAGATGCTATGGAAGTAACGAAAGCTTCTGAATCAACTATTCGTAGGGATTTAACAGATTTGGAATCACAAGGCAAATTAGTGCGAATTCATGGAGGGGCTACCTTACCTGAGCGTAAATTACAAGAATGTAGCGTAAAAGAAAAATCCACCAAAAACCTTCAAGAAAAAAACAAAATCGCGCAAGTTGCAGCATATCTTGTTCATGAAGGTGATTGCTTATTTCTTGACGCTGGAACAACAACATTGCAAATGATTCCATTTCTTAGAGAAAAAGATGTTGTCGTTGTAACAAATGGTCTTTCCCATGTCGAAGCTTTAATACAAAACGGTATCGTTACCTACCTTACGGGTGGATATATGAAAGAAAAAACAGGAGCGTTAGTAGGTGTACAAGCCGTTCAATCCATTCATCATTATCGTTTTGACAAATGCTTTTTAGGTGCTAACGGTTTTCACGTGAAGTTGGGCTATACGACACCTGACCCAGAAGAAGCAATGGTGAAAAAAACGGCCGCGAACCATGCCATACAAACTTATGTACTAGCAGACCATTCCAAAAAAAGTAAAGTAAGTTTTGCAAAAGTACTTGATTTGCAGGAGGCTACTTTAATAACGGAAGAACTGCCTCAAGATGAAATGGAACATTTTACAAATGAAACAACAGTAAAGGTGGCAGAGTAATGATATACACATGCACCATGGCTCCGTCCGTGGATTACACAACATATCTTGCATCATTTCAAGTAGGAGGGTTAAATCGAGCAAATGCAGTGAATTACTATCCTGGAGGAAAAGGGATTAATGTATCAAGAGTGTTACAGCAGTTTAATATCCCGTCCACAGCGCTTGGGTTTGTTGGTGGATTTACAGGAAAGTTTATTACACAAAAGTTGCAAGAAGAAGGCATTAAGACAGACTTTATTCAAACGAAGGAAACGACTAGAATAAATGTCAAAGTAAAGGCGGAGGAAGCGACAGAATTAAATGGACCAACGCCATTCATTTCTGAAAAACAGCAGCGTGAACTATTAAAAAAGATAAGTCAGTTTAATAAACATGATTGGCTTATCTTAGCGGGAAGCATACCAAGTACGATATCATCTGCATTTTTAGAAGAAATTGCTAAAACATGCAAACAATTAGGAGTTCGTCTTATAGTAGATACGTCTGGACAACCTTTGCGACAATTAATGACAACGACACCATATTTCGTAAAGCCAAATGAGCACGAATTAGGTGATTTATTTAACAAAAAGATAACCAGCGTAGATGAAGCTATCTATTTTGGCAAACAACTGGTGGAAAATGGGATACAGCACGTCATCGTATCTTTAGGTGCAAAAGGTGCAATTTATTTGACCGATGACTGTATCGCTGTAGCAGATCCTGTGCAAGGTGAAGTAATTAATACAGTTGGTGCAGGTGACTCTATGGTAGCGGCTTTTATCGAGCAAATGACAGCAGAAGCAAGTAAGGTCGATGCTTTCCGTTATGCAGTAGCAGCTGGGAGTGCGACAGCTTTTAGTAATGATTTATGTGACCGACAGCTAGTAGAGAAGTTAGCTCAAGATGTTTCCGTTCATATATATACAGACAGGAAGTGAAAGTATGAAAATCACCGAGTTATTAACAGAAGGGATAATTTCATTTGAAACCGGGAAGTGATTGATGAGTTAATTCATCAGTTGGTTCAAGTAGGGTATTTAACGGACAAAGACGTCTTTCGTGAACCAATCTTACAACGATGGAGTGGCTTTTTCAACCAACTTAATGTACGATATTCCTGCGCAGTCGCCCATCACCACGAAAATTGCTTAGTATTTTATCTAGGAAAAGGAAGGTTTTATTTTGAGAGGAATCCCTCACCGATTCTGATATCAAAAATAGAAGACGCATGGATGACTAGGTTAGAAAGGTAAGAAAAGGGGGGAGGAAAGGTCAGCAACTGGTTGATTCCATGCTTCTCAATTGAGGTTGATTATAGTAAGCATTTATTTTCCCTTGATAAACAAGATGGAAAATACCTGCATCCTCCAAGTCATGAGGAGTAACTAGGGGAGCTGGTTTATTAAACTTGACTACGTTGCTCTCTTGTAGGACTGTAGCTACGAATTGTGAGCAGAAAAAAGCATTTTTTCTATTAATCGGGCGTTTAAGAAGAAAACCAAATAAACCGATGAAATTGTATCGATAAGCATCTTTTTCTGCATATATGTTCTGAATATATTGGTTTATTAGCTGCCACTGTTCTTCTGTGATAGATATGGAATAAATAACGCCGTTTGCATGTTTAAATAAACCTTCATGTATATTTTCTTTTACAAAACCACCTATGAATGGATTTTTAGGAGCTTTTCTCCCAAAGCTGTAGACGTGCTCAAGTTTTTCATCAAAAGCTATAGAAGCATGATTGTAGGGTTTTTTTGTATACAATTTAATAAGTCTCGTAAGCCATGAATTTGTATCTGTAAGTAATAAGTAGATTTCTTTTTGTTGCACTATCATCTCTCCTATCTGTATGTATGCTTTTTCTGTGCTATCAGTAGTATTATTTTATACGAAAAAGATTGCGATTTGGATTCTAAAAATTTTATATTCATAGTCGTACTGTGAAAATTCCGTTCTTTTATAAGCGTTTTGTTTTAAAATAGCTTCATAACTACTAAGAATTTTATGTTTACAAGTTCCTTATAAGTTCATGCTAATTATAATCAATATGAAACTATTACGAAAGATGCTTGAGCTATATAATACTCTAAGCCTTCCGATGTATGGATTCAATGATCTAATGATGAGTACTGTTTATTATTTAATAGTTAACTATAGTTTATACCTTGCTACTAAATAATGCAAGGTAGTGATCTGGATTTCTTTTCTATGTGTACAGAAAAATGGTTCACACAAAAACGGTTCATTTACTACTAAAATTGCATACAACATTACATATATATGTAATAATTTGCTTAGGATTTTCGTCCAAAATGTTCATCTGGCACTAGGCATTCTGCTAATAAATAGAATATGTGATGATTCAATGTAACAAACTATCTTATGTTGTGATTTTACCTTTTAGGTGACTAACCTCGCTATCTTCAAGTTGGCGCTTATCAGATGTCGCGAATAGCTAATGGAATATTATGATTTAAAGTACTGAACAATGAAGCTTGTTGCAAAAAAGGTCAGAGTAGTTCCGTTTTTACTCCGACCGATGAACAAAAAGCTCTTTTACACAACAGGAAAACATAAAATTTTAAGGAAGTGAAGCTCCTCTAACTAGCGATAAAGCGTAGCTCGCATTTAGAAAGCCAACTCGTGCAAAATCACAAGTTAAACTAAATGGATTTTTTACACTACAGAAAAGTATAAAGATTCTAGGGTTTATAGTATAAGCAAAATTAGGCTTTCCGCCATAAGACTTGGCGGGCGAACCAAGTTTTTCTAACTATATAACTTTACGATAAGCTAACCCTACCTAGAATTTTTTTCTTTCACTGCTTTTGTCATCTGACTCCAAATGGATCCTTTTGCTTCTCCTCCATCTTTAATTCGTGCTAAAGCCATTTTTGCTTGCATGCGTACTTCAAATTCAGGGTCGTTCACTGCGTCTTCCAAAGCTTCTATAGCAGCTTCATCGCCTCGTTCATATAAAAACATTGCAGCACGCCAGCGAACTAATCTGCTTTTATCTTTTAGTGCCTCGATCATTGCTGGTATGGCTTCGGAAAAACCAAGATCAGATAGGCAATCACCTGCCGTTCGCCTTACGTTAACAGCCTTATCTTTTAGTGCTTTATATAAATATGGAAGCACTTCTTTATCTTCAATCATACCTAAATAGGCAGTAGCTAACCTGCGAACGGACGCTTTTTCATCCTCGATCGCTTTATTTAAAACAGGTAAGTCTGCTTTGGAGGGGTCCATGCGGTCTAGTGCAGCATAACGTTTTTTCCAATTGGGGTAATCTAACATCTCCATTGTTACTTTTTTATGGTAGGAAGAAATAAATGACGCATCATTTGTTTTTGCATATTGAATGAGATCATGTAGCCGTTTGTCATCATAGCTTGCAGTAATTTCTTCAACGACTTCTTCTCCCACAGCCTCTATCTCGCCATAACGGGGATTTTGCTCAATCCATTTGCGCTCTTCCAACATATTATTAGATGCCGTTGAGGCCTCCATTACGGCGTTCATAAATCGCTCTGGTAACCCAAAACGCTTTTCTGTGTTTCCATCTGTTACTTTTACTTGCATGGGGATGTAGCGGAATAATTGCAAATATACTTGAACTTCCCCAAAAGCTTCATCTGTATCTAGGAAACTTGTAGGTGTAATATCATCATTATCTTCTGCAGAGCCTAGAACTTCGCTTACTTTGGGTAAGATGTCTTCCCAAGCTACACGCGGATTTCGTTCTAAAGCGATAAAGTCGACCACCCTATAAATACCTTTTACTCCGTTAATTTGAAATAATTGCTGTATATAGGCAGGTGCATCCTGTAAGTCATCCTGAAGCGTGTAATTGAACGTTTCTCCATCTTGTAATTGTTCATTCACATTAATTTTCATGGAATATGGACTAGGGGTCGGTTCGATCGATGTGATTTGCATGTTATAAACCTCCTCAAGTATGAAACTTTTTATGAAGTAAAAAATCTAAAGCGTGTAACCATATTTCTAAATAAATCTTAACAAAAAAGCAAATTATAATCTTGTGCAAGGGCTTCTTCATGGATTGTTTATTCAGTTGGTATTTCTCTTTTTCTATTGTGCTCCTTTCCCATTTAGATCTAAAATGATGCCGACTCTTGAACGGGGATTGTTCCAGAAGCTTAGATACTGGATAAAACTAGCGCTGCAATTATATGTTATACTAATAAAGTTGTGTCTTAGTCTGTCATTATGAAATGAATGATTTAAAAATAATTCATCACATGCTACTTAAGAAATGAGCTAAGATGATAGTTTGCCGAGCCGTTTATGTAAGCACAACAAGTTAATGCATAGGGAATAAGTTTCTTGTAAGGGGGAAAAACAGATGGAAAAACTACCAATGAGTGCCTCGAGAACGGTTCAAACAAGACTGGTTTTACCGCCAGATACGAATCATTTAAATACGATATTCGGTGGTAGAATCCTAGCTTATATTGATGAAATTGGTGCGTTATGTGCCATGCAGCATGCTAAAAGTACAGTAGTAACCGCATCGATTGATTCGGTAGACTTTTTATCACCAGCTAAAGCTGGAGATGCTTTAACGATTGAAGCTTTTGTTAGTTATACAGGAAGAAGTTCGATGGAAATTTACGTTAAAGTAACAGCGCGTGATTTAATTAATCAAAACGAACGGCTAACGACAGAGTCATTTCTCACGATGGTTGCAGTAAATGAGGAAGGTAAGCCAGTACCAGTGCCGCAAGTATATCCAGAAACGGAAGAAGAAAAGATTTTGTATGAGTCGGCACCATTTCGTAGAGAGAACCGAAAGCTAAGATATACGAGTCGAAATAAATAAGTAAAGAAAAAACTGTTGATTTCTTATGGATTGACAGTTTTTTCTTTACTTATTTATAGAAAATTGAAAGAGTCTTATGCAGCAATTCATTATCTTTATACAAATGGATTGCTCAATTAGGAGATTCTTACACCCGGGTTTTTTATATAAAGTACACGTAACTATTGCTGTAAGACTACCATCTTAAACACTGGAAAATCTATGTGAACACAAGTCTAAATGGAAAATAAAGCACCAAAATGCCTAATTTTCACTAGTTGGAAAAATGCTTCATGGCTTATAGGCAGAAAATAATAGTTTTGAACGGAAGACATCATGATTACCCGAGTTTTTCTATAAGTAAGGAACGAAAACGAGTTTCAAACAATTGCCGATTTTCCTCAGAAAAAGCTTTTGGCCCTTTCGTTCGCTTTCCGCTTTTCCTTGCCATCGCATTTAAATAACGTGTCTGTAAAAGCGAATCTATATTTTCGTTTGTGTATAGAAATCCTTTATGGTGCATCACATGGCATCCTTTAGCAAGTCCTAATGAAGCGAGTCCATAATCTTGTGTAACAATAATATCTCCACGACTGACTAGTTTGATAATACGATAATCCGCGGCATCAGCCCCTGAGTCTACATAGATGGTTTCCACCCCTTTTGGATTTGTTTTACTAGAATAATGGGAAAAACTTTGCACGAGTGTAACTGGGATGCGATATGCTTGAGCTAACTTCATAATAGACTCTTTAACTGGGCAAGCGTCGGCATCAACAAATATTTTCATGAAAACAACCTCTCATTTATTTATCTCGAATCATATGGCGGTAAATTATTCTTCAAAAAATAATCGTGTAAGAAAATAAAGAAGCAGATAACGGTATGTCAACTACAGTTTGTTTGGGATTTTTAGGTCATGCTCTTAGGTTACGAGCAATTCAAAGGCATATAATCTCCCATGTATGGAATGGAAGATGTGCGATAGGAAAACATAAATTGGTCAGCGGTTTCCCTAGCCGAGTTTTCTTCACATGCATTGCCGTGAGCATAATTCGAACAGAAGAAAAAGTCAAGTAGCGTGAATAAATAGTAAAGTTAGATGGATATAAAAATGAAAATGCAAAACCTTTGAAATACCTCACAAAGTTAGGAATATAACACTGTATCCATAAAAATGAGCAAAGTCAAAAAATGTATATCTTTTTATAGAGATATCGTTTATAATTACGAACTAATATAACTGTTTTATATGAAACCACACTGTTGTATACCAATGAAAGAGTAACAAAAAAATTTAAAGCGATTACTATTTGTTTTTATGTACTGTGGGAACATATAAATTCTAGGATGATCCAGCGCAAATGAAATGTTGATGAGGAGGGAAGTCATGCAATTAGTTACACCGAGTTTAAAATGGGAGTCTGAACATCAGGCTTATTGCAAAGAGTGGGGGCCATCAAAAATGATCCCAAACAGTTTCAGTTTAGATGGGTATACAGATTACAGTGTTTATTTGAAAGCATTAAGGTTAAAGCAAAAAGGAAGTGAGCATTGGGTTCCTAACTCTAATTACTTCTTAGTTAACGGGGAACAAAAAATTGTAGCAATGGTTAGTATCCGACATGAGCTGAATGACTTCCTCTGGAGGGTAGGCGGACATATCGGTTACAGCGTGCGACCATCACAACGTAGAAAAGGGTATGGCGCGAGAATACTAGATGAAGCTTTAGCTAAATGTAAGCAATTGGAATTAGGAGATATTTTAGTTACATGTGCGGCAACGAATGTTGGCTCTGCAAAGGTGATTATGCATAATGGTGGCGTGGAAACTGAATCACATCGAGATGAAAACGGTTTGGAAACAAGACGATTTTGGATAAAGAATCGTTGAATTCCCTTTTTCAAAGCACTATAGCAAAGTTGATTCCGCATTAGCAAAATGATGGCTTACATCACAAAGGTTTGGATATGATGCACTGCGTAGAAAGTTTCGCAGCATGAATAAGCAAAACAATTAGCAATGGCTTTCTGTTAAAGCTAAGAAATAGACAAACCGCATGAAAGCTCTTCCCGTTTTGTTCTTGTGAGAGCTCATGCGGTTTATTTAAAAAAGTTGTACCTTTAGCTTTGGCATCTTCCCCAATCTACAAGACTTCGCGTAGTTAAATCTTTCAGAGTAAGTGAAAAATTAAATGAAAAATCATCAAATTTACAACGATATTTATCCAGTTGATCTTGCCCACAGGAATTACTTCCTAATCCGTTCTGTTGTTTATCCAAGTGAAGGATGAGATAATCGCGTTCCACTAAATCAATCGTATGCTTTGCTATTTCTAAGTCATGATCTTCATACTTGGAAACGCTAAAGTTTAGCGGATTTTCTGTTTGGACGAGTATGCCTTTATTCTGCTTTGCCAAGCCAATCCAATCACAATCCATATGGTTTCCATTTTCTTGAGGTTTTATATAATTGACAAATAAATCATCTACATGTGCATGGAATACGCCATGGTAAGCGGATTGGCAGGAATCAACGTAGTTCTCGTGTGGGCCTAATCCGCGCCAAGATACGGTGTCGTATTGTTGATGAATATGCAACTTTACTCCAATTCTTGGCAACATTGGTGGTGCGTTTTCTTTGCGTCCAGAAGCAATGCCAGCAATAGAGACTTGTAATTTCCCATCTGGCGTGATGGTATAGCAATAGGTTAAGTCATAGTACCAGGAGCTGTTCGTTGTCCCGTAAAAAGCTTGGACCATCCAAATGAAGTGGTTATCTTTGATTTCATATTCTACGTTTCGAACGATGTGATGGTCTAAGTGCATAAAGTATTTGTGTCGATAATCCTCTAATATATACATATCATTATCAATCGGAGCACGCCACCATGTAAAAATGGGACCTTTCTCAAGGACTTTTTCTCCATGGATAGATGCATGAAGCAAGTTTCCCCGTACGCGATCAAAGATGTATGTGAAATGATCACCAGATACTATTACGGTAGTTCCTTCTTTGTGTAATGATAGATCAGCGTTTACTGGAACAGGTATAACTTGATTCGGCTCTTTATGATAGATAAAAACAGATCTTGTAATTTCGAAATGTTGTGGAGCCCAATCTGCCTCTTGGTTTAATTGATAAATAAAGTGGACGGTATACTGGGCGCCAGGTTTATTGTTTGCATTTGGATAAGAAATCGTAATTAGTGCAGAGCTTCGTGCTGCTAGTTCTGGCAATGGAACTATTTTTTCTTCAATGAGCTTGTCATCCTCATAAAATTGACAAACCAATCTGTACGCGTGCAAGCTAGTAAAATCCAGACGATTCGTTAATTGATATAATCCAGCAGCAATATCGATAGGATCTGTTTGAACAGGCTCGATCACTTTTTTATATTCTATTAAACTTGTGGACGGCGTACGGTCTGGCATAAGTAGACCATCAATACAAAAATTTCCATTTGTCGGTTCATCGCCAAAATCACCACCGTAGCGATAATATACTTTTCCATCTTCTGTAACGGTTTGGATTCCATGATCAAACCATTCCCAAATAAACCCCCCTTGCAGATGATCGTGACGGTAAAAGAGATCTTGATATTCTTTTAAGTTTCCAGGACCATTTCCCATTGCATGGGCATATTCACATAATATATGTGGTTTTTGGGTTATTTGAATAACTTCATCCATCGTTAATTTACGGTCATGCTCTAGCCACGTGTACATCGTCGTGTATACATCACTTACTTCAGCTGCAAAATCACCCTCGTAATGTACTAAACGAGTAGTATCTGCCTTTTTCACATACTCCGCCATTTTTCGGAAGTTATAGCCGAATGCCGATTCATTACCTAAGGACCACATGATGATAGATGGATGGTTTTTATCTCGTAATAACGTCCGTTTCATCCGATTCACATACGCTTCTTCCCACTCTGGATTATCAGAAATCCATTTATAGTCACCAGTCAACTCAAAGCCGTGACATTCTACATCCGCTTCTGCGATAACATACATCCCGTATTGATTGCATAAGTCGTAAAAACAAGGTGAATTTGGGTAATGCGCTGTGCGCACAGCATTT
Source organism: Virgibacillus sp. (assembly GCF_013393565.1). Taxonomy (NCBI): domain Bacteria; kingdom Bacillati; phylum Bacillota; class Bacilli; order Caryophanales; family Bacillaceae; genus Virgibacillus; species Virgibacillus sp. Next base: position 21,638 of record NZ_JABXHF010000004.1, on the reverse strand, counting down.
ATGTTATGTTGTTTCATAAGCATAATATCTTGCTCCATGCTCTCATACGTCGTTACACGCCCTTTATCTGGACTATAATCATGTCTGTTAACACCTTTTAATTTAATTGCCACACCATTTACAAGAAATTGTTTCCCTTGTAATTCAATTTGCCTAAAACCAACATCTTGCTCCACGATTTCGACTATTTGACCTTCGTGATAGATAGTCATGGTAAGCTTGTATAAATAGGGGTTTTCGGCTGACCACTTTACAGGTTGTTGCACGGTTTGCATAAAGCTCTTATTACCAGCTTGCTCGCTCGTAAAAATAACTTTTCCTTCTGCATTTTTTAATTCGTAGCGTATGCTCTGCTTTTGCATCTTATCAAACAGAGGATGTACAATGAATGTTGCGTCTTTATAATGATCGTCGAATCGTGTTTTTATGGTATAGTCGTAGAGACCTAATGTCGGTCTAGCAAACATTTCTACATCACGGAAAATACCACTTAACCACCACATATCCTGATCTTCTAAATACGTTCCATCAGACCATTGAAACACGCGAACGGTTAACGTATTTGTTCCCTTATTTAAAACTTCACTGACATCGAACTCACTTTGAATTCTCGCTCCTTTACTATAGCCGATAAATGCATCATTGACGTACACTTCAAATGCCGAATCAACGCCTTGAAAGCGTAGAATATATTGATAGCCTGAATGGATGTGATCAACTTCTACCGTTTTTCTATATATACCAGTAGGATTTTCTGTTGGTACAAACGGTGGTATAATTGGGAAATTATACCATAAATCAGAATAATGCATCTTGCCATAGCCTTGCATTTGCCAATTTCCCGGAACTTCAATCGTATCCCATGATGATATGTCGAAATCGGTTTTATAGAAGCCTTCTGGACTGTATTCTGGTGCATCTAGGAATAGAAACGCCCAATCGCCGTTTAAATTTTGCTTAAAATAAGGGTGACCATTTTCTGTTACACTTGTAAAATGCGCTCTTGCCTCTAATCTATGAATCCCATCATTTTTATAATCTTCCCATCTTTTTTTATCGAACGATTTCATTGCTTACCCATCCTCTCTTTTTTTTCATACCGCTTATAGCAGATTAATGCAAAGCCAATGAAGATGACAATTCCTAACAAGTTATAGACAAGGCTGAATAGTGGATTCATAGAACCTTCAGCAACCACCCCGGTTTTAAAGTACTCCATTAATGCAAAAGGGGATGGGAACGTAGAAACAAAGAAAGCGAATAAAAAGAAAACTAATAGCATAACCCCCATCACTATACCAGTAGTTCGCGTTCCAACTTTAAAGGTTCGAGGATGATTATCTTTTTTAACGCGAAACATGATATAGGCAATGAGCAAGAACAGGACTGGAATTAACGACGTTGCAGCTGTCATATTAATTAATGTTTTTAACAAAGAGTTGACAGAGCCGATGCCTAAAGCAGGTATGACTAATAATATGGTTACAACAATCGCTTGTAGTGTTAGTGCATTGGTAGGGTTTCCTTCATGATTTGTTTTGGCAACCCATTTTCCAAAGATGCCTTCTGGAATTTCGGAAAATAGAATTTTAACCGGTGCAGCAGTCCAAATGACGAGTGAACCGACAGCGCTTAATAGCATAATTAAACCGACGAATCTCGTAATACCATCTCCAATTCCAAAATGGCTACCTAAAATAGCAAAGGCTTCAAACAATGCATCCGAGTAGTTATCTTGAAGGGCATCAGCAGGCATGATTAAACCAACTGCTACAGATCCTAAAGCATACATGATCCCAATGGAAAAAGCAGCAATAATAATTGTTCGGATAAAGGTTTTGTTACCGCCTTTAATATCTTTTACATAGACACCAATTGCTTCTGCTCCCCCTACAGCTTGTAATATCCAGGCAAGGGTGGCAAAATAATTCCAATTCATTGAGGGAGCAACTGATTCACGATTAAATTCCTGTGCAGATGGCTCTCCTAAAATAAATACAACCGCTAAAGCAAAAACGATAAAGCCAATACCCATTAAAATACGGGCTACTCCTGATACATCTGTTACTTTTGAAATCCAAGAAACACCTTTAATAGACACAAATGTAGCTAACCAAAACAAGAAAATAGACAGTAAAGAAATGGCAACAGTAGCTCCAGTTCCGAATACGTTTTTTCCAGTAAAGGTATAGGACGCATAAATTAGAATTTGTGGCAGTAATGCGGTAAAGTAAAACAAGTTGACAAAAAAGTAAGACCATGATCCTAAGAATGCCCATTTTTCCCCTAATGATGTTCGAATCCAGCTATATACACCAGATTCGGATTCCGCATTTGCCGATGAAAACTCACCAATCATGAGAGCGAAAGGGATAAAGTAAAAAACAGTAGCAAAAAGAAATGTGAATACAGCAGATAAACCAATACTTGCAGTTGCATTAATGATGTTATTAAATGCAAACACTGCTGTGAACGCCATTAATAAAAACGAGGTAGCAGTTATCTTTTTTCTATTTTCTGTCACAATTTTTGCTCCTTTCTCTTTTGATGTTTGTGTGCAAAATGTACATGTACAAGGTGATTTGGTACGATGAAGATAAATAAATATGATTTGGTTACGCTTTCATCATACTGTTATTTGTCACGAAAGTTAATGATCTAATGTTGTTCGTTCTTGACATTATGTTGTATAGAGGAGGAGTTGTTTTTGTTTCATTCTATTGGTACTTTTGAAACGGATCAGCAGCCAAATAGTCATTTTTATGTATATGAATGTGGTTTTGAAGACGTACAGCCGCGGGAGCCTTATCAGTATCAGCCTATTGATTATTATTTAATCCATTATATTTTAGAAGGGGAAGGGCTATTTTTCATCAATGATGAAGTGTATCACTTGGGTGAAAAAGAAGGATTTGTCATTCCACCTAATACGAAGAATAATTATTATCCACTCGCAGGTAATCCCTGGAGTTATCGGTGGATTGGCTTTAAAGGGGAAGCGTGTGATGATTTATTTTATCAATGTGGCTTCTTAAAGAAAACGAAAAATGGGATGGAGAATTTCACATATCGATATGAGAACAAGCAGAAAATGGGTCAATTATTCGCTAGTGTGTTTAGTTATTCACAAAAAAGAAGGCCGTATGCTGCGATTGGAGAATCCTATCATATTATGAATCTTTTAATGGAGCAGCATGAAGAAGATTTACGGTGCAGTATCACACAAGGAGAGAAGTATGTAAAATGTGCCATTGAAGTGATAGAAAAAAATTATAATCAGCCAACGTTTTCTGTTCAAGAGCTCGCACAAATGCTACAAATTGAGCGGTCCTATTTGTATCGGTTGTTTAAGAAGTATCTAAATGTCAATCCCACACACTATATTGGACAATATCGTATAAATAAGTCGACAGAATTACTGAAAAAAAGTAGTTACAACATGGAGGAAATAGCTTTTTTAGTTGGTTTTAATACGCCTTCGCATTTTTCTAGACAGTTTTCTAAATGTAAGGGTGTGTCTCCATCAAAATACCGTTCTCAATTTATACTATAGGAATTTTAAATAATAGCGTTTTCTCTGCGAAAACTTTTCTACAAGTACGAACGAGATAAAGTGGAGCTATTTATCAATTGCTTTATATTTGCTGAGGATGTTATCATGCCTCAGCTTTTTCCTTTATCAAAAACAGGCGAGAAAATCCCCATCTTCAAGCAATGGGAAACGCTTAGCCGAATGAGTAAGTGGGGGATGAATCGCCTTCGGACAAGGGATGTATTTTGCCATCTCAATTGTCCGACTGTTCGACTGCCACTTGCAATAAATGAAAAATAGCTTGTGTACGAGTACCGAAACTCTTCTGTTCCGAGACAAGAAAGCATATTAGATGCTTTGCGATAACGAAAAACAGAACAGCTACGTCCGGCTCCAGCGTCCAGCAATTAGGCGACTTTTTGATAGACTTGAGTAGCAGCTTGTGTTTGTGGAGTGAATAAAAATATAAAAGCAGACATTAAAAAAATTAATGAAAAACCTTTTTCATCAATGGTTTTCCTCTCTTTTGTATTGATTCTTTTCAAATTCATTGTGCAATTCACCTGTTTCTCCGTTGAAAAGTAAATATTTCATTTTTTTCCTTGCTTTATCCCATCCAATAATTTTTATAAGAATGATGTTTTTTCTAGGATCTTTTGTAATTCCAAAATTATAACCTTTTGCAAATACGTCTCCCGGATATAAATTTGTTAGTGATTTCGCTTTTTTAAGTAATTCAGGTGTGTCATATTTGATTTCTGACAAGTTAGTAATGAAATATTCTTTTGGTCTAAGTTCTTCTCCTTCATTTGGAAAAGCTACATGTTCATTGATTTTCCCATCGTGTATGTTTACTAGATAAAAATCATTTGTGTTAGGTAGCCCAAACGTTATATTCCAATATCTACGTTTTCCATCCCCTCCAGTTTGTTTCTCATCGTTATCGATACTAATTGCATCGATTAACTTAGCTTGTTTGTTCCAAAGTACTGCATCTGAATAAGCTAATTCTATTGCCTGTTTAAGAGTTAATTTAAAATTCGATTTAGTATCTTGTAAATCTTTTTGATCTGTACAACCAGTAAGAAATAAATAAAAAATGATAAGTAAAAAAATATACAATTTGTTGTTCATAATACGATCCTCTAGTTTTTATTTGAATACTTTATTCTTTTTAAATGTAAATTTGACCTTTAAACTTTAAAAAAAATCGTTCGACAAAAAATATAAAGAGAAAAACTTGCATGATCATAAGTTTAAGAGCAAAGCAAGATCAAGAGATCACTTCTGAATTATTTAATTCTTTATAGCATTTTTCACAAAATGGACTATGACCTAGCAACATCTTTCCCTTTTGGTACTCCTCTCATGGTCTACATTTCCACCTTGCTAATTATGCCTATATATTATATACTACATTACAAGACTAATGCACTCATGCGCATGACGGAAAGGGGGTTGCAAATTTGCTGTTAGATACGAGTGGAATGAAACCGATTTATATTCAAATTGCCGAGTGGATAGAAGCGGAAATATTAAATGGAAACTTTCTGCCACATGATAAAGTGTATTCGCAATATACGCTTGCTGATATGTTTACCATTAATCCTGCAACGGCGGCAAAAGGATTAACGCTCTTGGCAGAAGAGGATATTTTATACAGTAAACGAGGCCTAGGGAAATTTGTAACCCCAGAAGCAAAAGAAATTATTATGGATAGACGGAAAAACCAAACATTAAAACAATTATTGGAAGATGTAGTGATCGAAGCAGAACAGTTAAAGGTGGATGAACAGGAGCTTATGCAGCTACTTCAAGAAACCATAGCGAAGCGGAAGGGGAGAAAATAATGGAAGCGATTGTCTGTGAAGGGTTGACAAAAAAGCAGAAACAATTGACTACGTTAAAAGAAGTGTCTTTTTCAATTGCTGAAAATACGATCGTAGGCGTTGTCGGTCGAAATGGGGCAGGAAAAACGACCTTGCTTAAAATTTTAGCTGGATTATGGAGGGCATCATCTGGAAATGTCCATGTGTTAGGAGAAAATCCATTTAATAGTTTATATGTATCAGCAAATACGATTTACATTAGCAATGAAATGGTATTGCCGAACTCCCTATCTTTATCCGCGTTACTAACAGAAGCAGGTCGTTTTTATCCGCGATGGGATGATGATTTGGCTAGACGGTTAGTTGAATACTTCGGGTTTCGGGACAATGACTTATATACACAGCTTTCAACAGGTAAAAGAAATACATTTAATGCAATTATTGGACTGTCTTCCCGCTGCCCGATCACAATATTTGATGAGCCAACTACAGGGATGGATCAGGCAGTGCGAAATGATTTTTACCGAGCTTTACTAAAAGATTATTTGCAAGTACCGCGTACGATTTTACTATCTAGTCATCATTTAGAAGAAGTAGAAGAGTTATTAGAATCTGTATTGCTACTGGATAGAGGGAAAAAGCAACTCTATCTCCCTATGGATGATGTAAAACATGAAGCTGTAGGTCTAACGGGGAGAACGGAGATGGTTTATACATATACACAAGCCAAAACGGTCTTTTATCGAGAAAGTATTGGTATGGATACAACGTATACGGTGATAAAAGCGAATCAAGTGGATATGGAAAAAGCAAAACAGCTCGGTATTCAAGTAACTCCTGTATCCGCAAGTGATTTTTGTGTTTACCTAACGCGTGCAGGAAAAGGAGCGATTGATGATGTCTTTCAATAATATTTCGCTGTCATCTATTGTTTGGAAGCAGTACCAATATAAACAAAAAAGCTATGTTGGTATGTATATGTCTTTAATGGTATTGCAGCTTATTGCAATACTAATTTCTATAGAAGGTACACTTTATACGGGGGAAACTACGGATGTTTTTACTTTAAACATGCATCAATATTCTGCAGATGTCGCCTTCTTTTTCACCGTTATATGGGGAGGGATCAGCGCTATATTGCTTACGACAAAGGGATATTGGATAGAAAATTTTATGTTTGTAACGAATCGTCTTAGCAATCATTTGGCAAATATTGCTTTGTTGACTACGGTAAGTATTGTGGGTGGGATAACGGCATTATTAACCAAATATGTCAATGTCGTTATTCATTATATATTGCGTGATGAACCGATTATACAATTAAGTACGTTAGAAAGTTCTGAGCTGATTGTTGGCGTTCTAACGATGATTTTTTACATATTATTAGCTAGTGCTATCGGATATGTATATGGAATTATTCTACAATGGAATCGTTTTATAGCAATTGTCATTCCAATTTTGCTCGTTGGTTTGAGCTTTGGAATCGGCTATATAGACTTATATGCAACAATGTATGATTTTTATCTTCAAGAAACCTCTTTCCTGTTATTTATAATAAAAATGCTAGTTACAATTTCTGTCTTATTTGGTTTAGCCATTGTTCTATCTAATAGGAAGGAGGAATTGAAGTAATGAGCGTTTTAGCGTATTTGCCTCTGTTCATTTTGCTTCTGTTTGTTGCAATTGTTTTTGGTGTTCTCAAACTCTCTAAACATCGTTTTCGTCATTACCATCAATATGTAAAGTTTATTTTTCTTGGATATGTCATCCTACTATTGATTGCTGCCGGGATCTCATTTTTTGTTCCATATAATGAAGTTGTAAAAAGGCAAGCGAAGAATTCGGATATCGTTTTGTACAATTATTTTGCAGGTGACCGTCATTGGCAAGATGTAGATTCCTCCTATCAACAAAAACAATGGGAGTTTTCTGTATCCTCTAATCAACCATTACATATAGTATCGCCTGATGGTTCCATGGATGTGTATGTGGAAAGAACAGGGGATTTGCAAAATAAAATTGACATCCGTTATTTTCAGTCTCCACACTTTATTAATGGTATCAATGTGATGCAATTTATAGAAGAAGATGTATTTCCAATCGTTACATTTAAAGACTCGCAACTGACGATATGGGAGCCTCAAAGCATAGAAAAAAACGTTTATACCATACAATCTGAGCTGCCATTTAAACAGTTTAGCGAAGAAAGAAACTTGTCAGATGGGGCGTTTCGTAATGGTGAAAGAATCTTGTTGATTCGTGCTAGTGAGGATATAGAAATAAAGGCGGATGGGAACATCACATATATGAATCAATGATAACAATCCGATATTAAATAAGTCTCCAAGGAAATGCTGTAATTGGAGTAGTATCACATTACAGTGTTTTAAGATATGGGGGCTTTTTGCTTGTATTTTTAGAAAAGTATAAAGTTTTGTAGTATAAGAAAAAAGACGGCGTTTTATCGTCATAAAGGCTTTTGCGATAGCCGTTGTTTATATTATATTATATTATATTAAAATTTACAGCAAACATGAAAGAAGTTAACATTGCAAGAGCATTGTCTTTAAAACATTGCATTTGTCCGTTGTTTTGCTACTTCCTACCTACTCGGGGAGAATATTTTTGTAAACAAATATAGGCAAAAGTTCCTCTTAAAACAAAGTTTTCAATACTATATAATAGAAGTAAGTGGATGAAAGACAACATATAGCTGGAAGACAGAAGTCCGAGGTGAGGAAATGGAATCATTGCATTGGATTAATGGACAAATTACCCGAACACAAAATTCACTATATATGCTTCATCTTCAATTAGATGAAAAAAGAAGGGACTTAGAACGACTTGTATTAGCACAAGCAAATTTACAGGAGAACCAGGAAGAACTCAAACAGTATAAGACATGGTGTACAAAGCCTGAGTTAACTGGAAATACATGGGCAGGTCATTTAGCAGATCAGTATGAGCAGTGGAAAGAACATACGCTGTTTAGAAGTTATATTAATTTATATGATTATCAATTAACCCAAACGTTGGAGCAATTAAATGATAAAATTAAAGAAACGAAACAATCCATCATTGATATCCGTATGGATTTGTCAACCCAAAGTGATATTTTAGATGATTTATATGGGAAACAACGAAGGGAGTTATTGAATTAATGAGTGACGAAATTAAGGTAGCCCATGCTCCAATTCAAAAAGCGATTTCAAATGTAGAAACAACGAGCAATCAATTGCATGCGAATATGATAAGTACGCAATTAGTCAACAATACACTGGGGATGGCAAGAAAATTAGAAGCAATGAATGACTTGCTAGAGGGGCTTATTTCGAAATACCAATCATTGTTATTAGAACACGGAGAAACAACAATGAAAGCGGTTAATTTATTTATGGAGTCGGAACAGGCTACTGCTTCATCCATGAATTTGATGAAATAAGTAGAAACAATTGTCACATAATTATTAGGGTGTTCATAAAAGTTTTACATAATAAAGAAATCATTGATTACATGGAATAATTGATTGTGAAAGCAAGTACATTATAAAGGCTCTCGCCACAAGCCAAGTTTTTCTAAAAAACTCGACACATACAATCGGGTAAAAGAGCTTTTCATTTCTTTATTGGCATGCCATAATAAAGAAAAACGTAGGTTAGGAATGAAAAAATGGCTAAAGAAGTAACATTACACATAAACGATGATTATAGCAAACAAATGCGAGAAGGGTATCCGCTTATCCATAAAGAAGCTGTAAAGGAGCAGGAATTGCCAGAAGAGGGCTCCATGGTTCGGTTATTAGATATGAAAAATCGTTTTATCGCTAATGGATATATCGGTGTCCAAAATAAAGGGGTAGGCTGGGTATTGACGCACCGTCAGGATCCATTGGATCTTGCAGCGTTATTTCAGTCTAAGATGTTAGCGGCGATGAACAAACGCCAAGGCTTTTTTCAATCTCCGGATACAAATGCGTTTCGCATATTTAATGGCGAAGGAGACGGTATAGGTGGTTTAACAATTGATTATTATGCGGGTTATTACTTAATCAACTGGTATAGTGAAGGGATCTATGCATATAAACAGCTTGTAATCGACGTTTTAGATACATTAGGCAATTATGATGCCATTTATGAGAAAAAGCGATTTCGCAAACATGGTGAGTACGTGGAAGACGATGATTTTGTAAAAGGAGAGCGCGGAGAATTTCCGATTATTGTGAAAGAAAATGGCATGCATTATGCCGTTTATTTAAATGATGGTGCTATGACAGGTATTTTCCTAGATCAACGCGATGTTCGTAAGGCAATACGTGATACATATGCTGAAGGGAAGCGTGTTTTAAATACGTTTTCTTATACGGGTGCGTTTTCCATCGCTGCTGCTTTAGGTGGAGCTGAGAAAACGACAAGCGTGGACCTCGCAAAACGGAGTAAGTCAAAGACTGTAGAACAGTTTAGTGTAAATGGGGTTGATTTTGAGCAACATGAAATTGTGGTCATGGACGTATTTGATTATTTTAAGTATGCGCGCAGAAAGCAATTACAATATGATTTAGTCATCCTTGATCCTCCTAGTTTTGCACGATCTAAAAAACGAACATTCCGTACAGCAAAGGATTACCCTACCTTGCTTCAAGATGCCATTTCGATTACAAGTAATCATGGTGTCATTGTTGCATCCACCAATAATGCTAGTTTTGGTATGAAGAATTTTAAAGGATTCATTAAGCAAGCGTGTAATAAAATGCACGTGAATTTTAACATTCTGGAACAGTATCAACTGCCAGCTGACTTTCAAACGAATAAACAGTTTATCCAAAGTAATTACTTGAAAGTGTGTATCGTAGAAATACAGAAAAAATAAGTGTGAAGCTTGGTATAAGACAATTGCTTGCTATTCATCTTTTGTAAGCAAAAGCTGTCGTATTTCCTGAAATTTTATATCTTTTTATAGTGGAAAGCTCCGTTCACCTCTTGCGTGTATGGAGCTTTCTTTCCCATCAAGATATACTTACTACAAAGAGTTTTGATTACCATTTTCTTTCACCATAAAAAGATTTTTTATTAGAAATTACAAACAATGTAGCATGTTCCTATTGTATATTTATTATTAATAGTGCATAATAATTCATAAACAATTAAAAAAGGCGGCGATAGGATGGTAATTGGAGTGAAAGAAACGTTAAAAGGTTTAAAAGGGAGAGACTTTTTAACCTTGGCTGATTATACCCGTGAAGAAATAGAAGAATTAATTGATTTTGCGCAAAGATTGAAAACAAACTATAAAAATGGTAAGCAAGCCCCTTTGCTACAAGGTAAGACGTTAGGGATGATTTTTGAAAAATCTTCAACGAGAACGAGAGTGTCTTTCGAAGTTGGAATGTATCAATTAGGTGGGAACGGTATTTTTTTAAGTTCCAATGATTTACAAATTGGGCGTGGAGAAACGATTGCAGACACAGCGCAAGTATTGTCAGGATATTTAGACGGAATTATGATTCGCACTTTTTCGCAAACAGATGTAGAAGAATTAGCAAACAAAGCTAATATCCCCGTAATTAATGGGCTAACAGATGTATATCATCCTTGTCAGGTCTTAGCTGATTTGTTAACGATAAAAGAAATAAAAGGTCGGCTTCAAGGCGTAAAAATAGCCTATATAGGCGACGGCAATAATATGGCACATTCGTTAATGCTTGGCGGGAGCATGTTAGGAATGGATGTTGCGATAGCATCTCCGAAAGACTATCAACCAGTTGAGGAGATTGTAACCGAAGCTAGCAAACGAGCTTATCAGTCTGATGCGAGCCTCCTTATTACGGATGACGCTCGAGAAGCTGTACAGCAAGCGGATATTATCTATACAGATGTTTGGGCGAGTATGGGGCAAGAAGCAGAGCAAGCTAAGAGAGAAGTAGCGTTTGCTGATTTCCAGGTAAATAGAGAATTAATGCAACTAGCAAAAAATGAGGTCAACTTTATGCATTGTTTACCAGCCCATCGCGGGGAAGAAGTGACTGCTGAAGTGATGGATGGTTTACAATCCGTTGTTTTTCAGCAAGCAGAAAATCGATTACATGCTCAAAAAGCTTTATTAGCTGCTTTAATGAGCGATTAAGTGGAAGTTCACAGGATATGTGCTAGAATTTGTAGAAAAGTCGCTGAAGTTCACAGGAAAGCTGTTTGAAGTTGATCATTTATTCGCTGAAGTTCACATTATTTACAGAATATGCAAAACGATACTACGATAAAATACACGTTTTCTGCGTTTAAGGTTATTCGGATCGTTAATAGAGGGGGCTGCTGGTTTTGGGACACCAGCAATGGTAACTGGTCCATTAATGATCGCACTTGGTTTTCGTCCTTTAGCGGCTGCAACACTTGCTTTAGTTGCCGATAGTACAGCAGTTGCTTTTGGTGCAGTCGGAACTCCAGTTGCTGTTGGTTTAAGCACACTTCCAGAAGCCAGTCCTACGTTTTTTCAAGAAATAGGTATTGCTATTACGACACTGGATTTATTTGCAGGAACATTTATTCCATTTACGTTAATTGTGATTATGACAGTGTTTTTTGGAAAAGGAAAAGGGCTGAGAGATGCATTACCAATGTTACCGTGGACGTTACTAATTGGTATCGTTTACACGTTATCTGCTTTGTTATCTGCCGTTGTATTTGGGCAAGAATTTATTGCGATTTTAGCTTCCTTAACGGCTTTAATTGTTGCAACTTTTACTGCAAAACAGGGGTGGCTACTACCAAAAAAATCTTGGCAAGACGCATTACAGGAAGATTTTCAGTTAGAAACGAAGCCATCAAGTATGGGATTGTTTGCTGCGTGGTCACCGTATGTCATTGTCGTTGTTCTATTGTTAATGACGCGAATTATTACACCACTTGCCGAGTTTACAAAAAGTGCCATCGATTTTTCTTGGACGAATATTATTGGGGTGGAAGGCATCACTTCCAACTGGGAGTTTTTGTATTCCCCTGGAACTGTTCTAGCAATAGCAGCATTGGTATCGGTTTTTCTACATAGAAAACGTTTTTCCGTTTTTGCTACTGCGGCAACTCAGTCTTTTTCTACTATGAAAACGACAGCGATATCTTTAATAGCTACATTGGCTATGGTGCATGTGTTTACCAATTCAGGTATGAATGCTCATGATTTAGTAAGCATGCCGCAGTATATAGCAGCGTCTTTAGCGAGTTCTTTAGGATCTATTTGGTTTTTAGTAGCTCCCTTTGTTGGTGAACTCGGATCGTTTATTACGGGAAGTGCTACCGTGTCAACGTTAACTTTTGCACCAATTCAACATAGTGTTGCAAATCAGATAGGTGTGGACGTAAATGCTGTGTTAGCAGCGCAAATCGTGGGTGCAGGAGCTGGTAATATGATTTGTGTGCATAATGTCGTAGCAGCCAGTGCAGTCGTAGGCTTATCCGGGAAAGAAGGCGATATTATAAGGAAAACATTGTTACCAGCCATTTTATATGGCTTGGTTATTGGACTAGCTAGTTATGTTATCTTCTATGTGTGATGTTAAAGCATACTATCATTAATAGTACGATACAAATGCAATTGGTTGAGATTATACGATAGGCAAGTACTAAATTTAAAGGTTTATTGTATAAGAAAAACGATTTCCCCATAGGAATTAAGCAAAGTTTTTCTAAAATATGCATTTATATTCTTATTTGTAAAGCGATTGCTAGTTTATACAATGTGCATGCCCCTTCCTTGGTAAACTTTGCAAATAGTAGGGCATCAAGTAAAATGGGTTCAAACGAAGGGAAGTGGGAACGATGAAATACAAGCGTATCCAACCAAAAAAAATTTATGAACAAGTAGCTGATTCAATTATAGATATGATTAAATCTGGAGAGTTACAACCTGGGGACAAGTTGGATTCTGTGGAGAAATTAGCAGTGAATTTTGAAGTAGGACGATCTGCCATTCGTGAAGCACTTAGTGGACTCCGTTCAATGGGGTTAATAGAAATGCGCCAAGGGGAAGGTACATATGTGAAGACATTTGATGCTAAAAGATTCACGCTTCCGGTTAGTACGGCGTTTTTAATGAAACGTCAGGATGTACAAGAACTTTACAAAGTCCGAAAAATATTGGAAGCAGGCGCTGCTAGATTAGCTGCTGAAAATTATGAGGAAGCAGATTTACTAGAAATGGAACGAGCATTAGTCGTTATGGAGCATGCGAAAGGAAATGAAGCTTTAGCTGAGCAGGCGGATACCGAATTTCATCTCGCCATTGCTAAAGCGACGCATATTAATCTATTAAATCATTTAATGGGTAGTGTTGCCGAACTCATGTCAGAAACAATACGAGAAACAAGACAAATATTATTATATACCGAAGATCGTGCAGATATTTTGTTCCAAGAGCATCAACGAATTTTTGCGGCAATAAAAGATAGACGGGCAGATCAAGCGGAAGAAGCAATGTACGATCATTTAGAAAAGGTAGAAGCAATCGTGTTTAAACACCTGTAAGTATCTTTTCTGCCCGCTTCAGATAGAAAAAAGGGGTGAACGTAATGAAGGTTTCATTATTTATTACATGTGTCAGTGACATCATTTTTTCCGATGTCGGTAAAAATACAGTGGAAATTCTTGAGCGTGTCGGCTGTGAGGTGGATTTTCCCGCAGCGCAAACTTGCTGTGGTCAGCCAGCATATAATAGCGGGTATGTAAAAGAAGCGAAGCAATCGATGAAACAAATGATGCGAGCTTTTCAAGATTCTGAGTATGTCGTCGGTCCGTCAGGCTCATGTGTCGGTATGTTAAAAGAGTATCCTGCTATTTTCAAAGATGATCCAGAGTGGGAAGAAGCTGCTATCGACTTGGCCAATAAAAGCTATGAAATCACACAGTTTTTAGTGGATGTTTTAGGTGTGACAGATCTTGGAGCGACATTTAAAGGTCGGGTTACTTACCATCCATCGTGTCATATGACACGTATTCTTGGTGTGAAGGATGCACCACAGACTCTTTTACGGCATGTGAAGGGAATGGAGTTTATCGAATTACCTGTAAAGGAAGATTGCTGCGGGTTTGGCGGAACATTTGCGGTGAAAAATCCAGAAATATCACAGGAAATGGTAAAAGAAAAATCACAGCATGTTTCCGAGACGAAAGCAGAATATCTAGTTGGCGCTGATATGGGCTGTTTAATGAACATTGGTGGTAGGATGAGACGAGAAGGAAAGAATGTAAAAGTTGTTCACATTACGGAAATTTTGAATTCACACGAACAAGGCGGGGGGATTGCATGAGTATTAAACTCGGAGATAGGTCATATCAAGAGCGTATTGAAACAGGAATAGAGAATGATTTCATGAGAGATGCTGTATCTTCTGCTCAAGGTCGATTTAGAAACGGACGTATCACGCAAGCGGAAGAACTTGGTGATTGGGAAGATTGGCGACAGCTAGGATCGGAAATTCGTACACATACATTAGAAAATCTCGATTACTATTTACAGCAGTTAAGTGAGCAAGTAGCTAAACGTGGTGGAAGTGTCTACTTTGCTTCTACAGCAGAGGAAGCAAATGCCTATATTGAAAAAGTGATTACCGAAAAAAACGCTAAAAAGATTGTTAAATCCAAATCGATGGTAACAGAAGAAATCGGTTTAAATCAGCAATTAGAAAAAATGGGAGCAGAAGTTGTGGAATCCGATTTAGGGGAATGGATTTTACAACTTGACGAAGATCCTCCTTCCCATATTGTTACGCCAGCTTTGCACAAGAATAAAGCGCAAATCCAGAAGACGTTTGCGGAAAAAAGAGGGTATAAGGGATCTGATTCTCCCGAAGAACTAGCAGCTTTTGCACGGGGACAACTACGAAAAGATTTCCTTTCTGCCGATGTGGGTATTACCGGGTGTAATTTTGCCGTAGCCGAATCTGGTGCGATTACGCTAGTTACGAATGAAGGAAATGCACGTATGGTTACTGCTTTGCCTGATACGCAAATAACCGTCATGGGAATGGAACGCATTGTCCCTACATGGGAAGATATGGAAGTGTTAGTAAGTTTATTGACGAGAGCAGCAGTTGGACAAAAATTAACCAGCTATGTGACTTCTTATACTGGCGCTAGGCTAGAAGGGGAAATTGATGGCCCCGATGATTATCATTTAGTCATTGTCGATAATGGTCGTTCAAAAATATTAGGCACAGAATTTCAATCTGCTTTACATTGTATTCGCTGTGCAGCATGTATTAATGTATGTCCTGTCTATCGACATGTCGGAGGTCATGCTTATAACTCTATATATCCTGGACCGATTGGTGCTGTGTTAACCCCATTATTGGATGGGTATGAGGATCATAAAGAATTACCCTATGCGTCATCCCTGTGCGCTGCTTGTACAGAGGCTTGCCCGGTGAAAATTCCATTACATGAACAGTTGATTCGCCATCGACAAATTATCGTAGAAAAGGAGAAAAAATCACCCGTAACAGAAAAGATGATGATGAAGGGATTTGCTCAATGGGCTTCGACTCCTGCTGCTTATAAATTAAGTACGAAATTGGCAAGAACAGCTTTAAAGCCGTGGACAAAAGAAGAGACGATTAAAAATGGCCCAGGTCCATTAAAAGGATGGACAGATGTAAGAGATTTTCCGGCACCAGCGAAACAATCCTTCCGTGCTTGGTGGAAAGAACGGCAGAAGGAGGAAATTCGTCATGACCATTCATAACCAAGATGCATTTTTAAGTAATGTAGCTGCCCATTTAGGTCGGCCGCGTCGTATGTCAGGAGTAGAGCGACCAACATGGAGTGTCCGCCCGCAAGATCGTGTGTTTGCAGGCTACTCCAAAGAAGAACTTGTTGCTGTATTAAAAAAGCAATGTAAAGCAATCCATACAGATGTTGTGGAAGTAAGTGCCGCTCAGTTGCCGAAAGCTTTATTACAGGCGATCGAGCGGTATGAAGGTAAAACGATTATTACAGCTCATGATGAGCGAAATACCGCTTATGGATTAGAGCCATTGTATGAACAACTTGGTGAAGAAATGGAAGTGCATATTTGGGATGCGCAGCTCGGTGAAGAAAATCAGCAGATTGCTGAACGAGCTGATATTGGTATCTCATTTAGTGATATCACTTTAGCTGAATCAGCGACAGTGACCTTATTTAATCATAAAGATAACGGCCGTTCGATTAGTTTATTACCAAAAAGCTTTATTGCAATCATTCCTAAAAGGACGATTGTACCTAGAATGACCCAAGCTGCTCAACAACTACACACATCTGTGGAAAAAGGGGAGGTTACGCCATCTTGTGTTAGCTTCGTATCTGGACCAAGTAATAGTGCAGATATTGAAATGAATTTAATTGTTGGTGTACACGGTCCCGTTCAAGCCACTTATATTGTCGTTGATGATTAAAAGATAAAGAGAATTTTCAACCCGTGGAGGATGAAAGCCCCCCCACGGGTTGTTTAGTATTATAGGAAAGTCTATAGAAGGAGTAGGGGGTTATAGTTTAAGAAAAACTATAGCTTTCACCATAAGACTTGGCGACAAGCCAAGTTTTTCTAATAAGATAAGAAAGCATAAAATTTGATGCTTAGTGAGAAGAAAAATACTGAATAGCCACGTCCAGCTCCATTGCCCAGCAACTAGGCGAAATCACGAATCGCCTTAAGCTAGGCCATTATCGGTTCGTGTCTAAGAGAAACGACTAAAAACGGGCTTGCCGCATGGCGTCGGCATACCTCTTTTTTAATGGGATTATTCCTTTATCTTTCGTTAATTCGTTCTAGTCGTTACGTTGCTAAATGACGCCCGAGCCTCTGGAATGAAGGTATTGTTCTTCATTGTATACGCTGATTTGCTTTTGGATTATAGATAGTAATGCATTATCATGAGCTCCCCTTTTGGACCCATTTTTCGAACACCTTCATCAATAAATCCGCAGTTTTTGTATAATCTCAGTGCTACCTTATTGGTACTATTAACAGCTAAGACAATCGCATTCGTTTGTGTGAAATTCTCTTTAACAAACTTAGGTAAAATCATTAATGCATTTTTAGCATAGCCTCTGCCTTGGAAACGGAAATCAGTTGAAATGATCTTAATAAGATGGATTTATTATTATTTGAATATGGTTTTACCCCGTCATTTTTATGTAAGACAAAAAAAGTTACAAGTTTATTTCCATCCATTGCTACTATTGAATAACGATTGAAATCCTCGTTTAATAATTGTATACAATCTTTTGGGTGTTTAGTATAGCGAAGTTGTTCTTCGGTTAATTCATAATTATTAATCACATTTTTGAATTTGTTATCGTAAAAATGAATTTTCATCTAAACCCTCCTTAGAGAATAGTATTTTTAACATTTTACCAGTTTTAATTGTGCAGTCAATATAAGAGTAGATAGTAATCTTCAATAACAAATGAAGTAGATAACATTAGGCCTATTCAACTTATATTTCTATTTGGAAGTCTCACAGCACTTTATATGATAAATAACTAAACAGGAGACGATTAGAGGTTAAATCTAAATCGGCTCCTGTTTTTTGTTTTCTCTACTATGGGAAAGTAAAAATGTTAGATAGGGTTTATCGTGCAGCCAAACGGTATTATATCGCTATAAAGAATGGATGAGAATTCGAGTTTTGCTAAACGGTGTAAGATGATGAATCTAAAAGCATTGGAATGATTGGATTCGATTAAGGTCGATGCCAAAGTAAACCCAATTGAAACCGGTCCAGCGGTATCCGGCAATAGAATTTCGTCCGACGAATGTAGGGTAGAACCAGAAAGCGTCTCTTCTTAACCAAATATACGTGTAGCGAAATAAACAATTACGAATGCCTCCTGGGTCAACCGCGAAAGTTTGTACTTGTGATTTTTGCGGTGTGAAGGCTGGGGGTGGAGAGCTTGGTGGTTGATTTCCGGGCCCTGAAGGTCCACCACCTTGGTTTCCCGGAAAAGGTGGAAATCCGCTGGTCGGTGCACCTGGAAAACCTGGCATTCCACCTCCACCGCTTGGCCCTGTAGGAAATCCAGGTGGAGGACCGGGCGGAAACCCTGGAGGGCCAAAAGTGCCGCTTGACTGCCCTGGCCCAAAAAACATATTTCCTAACGTGGAAAAAGGAAAAACGCGTTCCTGATTCAAGCTCGGATCATAATGATAGTCATATGGGTACATACATTTTCCTCCTATAAATGAGTCGTCTAGTTTACTATATGGGTCAACTGCCTTACCTGTTATTCATTTCCGACAAATGGGCGCACTTGTCCTAAATAGCTCGCTGTTTTAAAAAAAATTTACATGAAAAACTTATGCTTGCTAATAAAAATAAGTGGTGATAGGATTATCTTACTTTGTAAGCAAATAAAATGGATTTGTTCATGTGACAATCAGTGGAGGAATGAAAGAAAACTCCACTGATTGTTAGATTTACTCATGTACATTAGAAAGTATAAATTTTGGAGTTTAATGATAGCTTTCACCATAAGCCCTTCGCAATTAACCAAGTTTTTCTTATACTCTAAGCCTTAAAACTTTATACTTTCCTATAGTATAAAAAAGAATAATTTACAACGAGGAAGGAATTTTATAATGCGTTCAACAAACACAGAGTACGAATATTTAGCGGATGATCCGAATTTTAAAGTAATGCCAATTATGCTGTCATTAATTATTGGTGCATTCTTTGCTATTCTTAATGAAACATTACTTAATATTGCCCTTACGACATTAATGAAAGAGTTCCAAGTGTCTTTGACAACGGTGCAATGGATGGCGACAGGATTTCTTCTTGTGATGGGCATTGTTATACCTGCTTCTGCTGTTTTACTACAATGGTTTACAACAAGGCAATTATTTTTAGGGACAATGATTGTATTTACAGCGGGTACAACTATTGCCGCTTTCGCACCGTCATTTCCCATATTACTTACAGGTAGATTAATTCAAGCTGTGGGTACTGGTTTATTGATGCCAATTATTTTTAATGTGTTTCTGCTCATTTTTCCCCCACATCGAAGAGGGAAAGTGATGGGGACGGTAGGTCTTGTCATTATGTTCGCACCTGCAATTGGCCCTACCTTATCCGGCGTGATTGTGGAATATTTAGGATGGCGTTTTCTATTTATTACGGTTATACCGTTTACCTTGTTTTCTATAGCATTTGCTTATAAATATTTGGTAAATGTTTCAGAAACTACAAAACCAAAAGTGGATATTCTTTCGCTCGTTTTTTCTACGATAGGCTTTGGAACACTTATATATGGATTTAGTGCAGGTGGAGAAAAAGGATTCCTTAACCCAAGTGTGTACAGTTTCATCGTTATAGGTGTGTTGGGAATTACCATCTTTTCTTTTAGACAATTTAAGTTAAAGGAACCTGTTTTGGATCTTCGAGTATTTAAATATCCGATGTTTACGCACGGGATGCTGATGTTTTTAATTATTATTATGATGATGTTTTCTTCAGAAATAATCTTACCTATTTTTATGCAGGGAGCTTTAGCGTTTACTGCAGCTAAGGCAGGAATGCTATTATTGCCTGGTAGTCTCATTAATGGCGTCATGTCTCCTGTGATGGGACATTTATTTGATAAATTTGGCCCACGTGTCATGATGATTCCTGCGACGATTATTTTAAGTAGTACGATGTTCTTGTTAAGTAAATTAAACGAAAATACAGAAGCATGGATGATTATTGTTGCTTATATTATTTTAATGCTCACTGTTTCTGCCATTATGATGCCAGCAGAAACAAATGGATTAAACCAGTTACCGAAACGGTTGTATCCACATGGGACGTCTGTGATGGCAACACTTCAGCCCGTAGCGGGGGCTGTCGGTGTTTCTGTTTTTATTAGTATGTTAAATGCTAGGCAAAGCCTTTATCTAAGTCAATCGGCAGCTCCAAATGATTCCGAAACAATAAATGAGGCAATGATTATAGGAGTAGAGTTTGTTTATTTTATTGCATTTGCTATTTCGATCATTGCGGTTATCTTAGCATTTTTGGTTTATCGAGCAGTTCCAAGTGAACAGTTTAGTGACGTAAAGCAACAAGGAAATCCTGAGAAACAGAGTAATGAGAAATAATTTAGAAAAGCGTTGCTAGAAGGTATTGACTCTAACGTAACGTTATCGTTTATGCTTTTTCTATAGGGTTTAGGGATTATAATACAAGGAAAATGACAGCTTTTACTATTAAAAAAAATTAGGGAGGGATATAGGTTGCAAGTAAAGGAAGTTGCTGGTTTAGTTGGTGTTAGCATCCGTACGCTTCATCATTATGATGCCATTGGTTTGCTAAAGCCGGAACATACAACCGAAGCAGGTTATCGCATTTATACAGATGATGAATTGGAACGGCTACAGCAAATTTTATTTTATAAAGAAGTTGGCTTTCCTTTGAAAAAAATAAAAGCCATTTTAGATAATCCTACCTTTGATCAAGTTGAAGCGTTAGAAAAGCATCGCGAACGATTGCTTGCTAAACGAAGCCAAATTGATACGATGCTAGAAACGATTCAAAAAACGATTCAACATACGAAAGGGGAAATGAACATGAGCAACAAGGAACGCTTTGCAGGCTTTGATTTTAGTAACAACCCTTACGAGCATGAAGCGCGTGAGCGTTGGGGGAATGAAGCTGTTGACAAAGCAAATGCCAAGATTAAACAATTAAAGGACGAAGAAAACTTGCAACAAATCATGAACGATTTGTATCGCAGGCTGGCAGAGATTCGTAATGAAGATCCTGCTTCAGACATTGCACAACAGCGAATTGGAGAATGGTATCAACTGTTAAATCATATAGGAACCTATTCTTACGACGCTTTTAAAGGCTTAGGAAAAATGTATGTAGAAGACGAACGTTTTCAGAGAAATATTGATCAATTTGGGGAAGGATTAGCCATTTTTATGCGTGATGCCATGGCAATTTACGCAGATCATCGTTAATATGTGGCGACTTTAAGCTTTCCAATGGGCAGGTAAAGCTTCGGTGAGAGCGCATGGACCCGCTGAGACTGTAGAAATATGTAAAGTCGCTGAAGTTCACAATTATAGACGAGTTGCTACACCTTAAATCAATAAAAAACAGTAGAATCAAAACGCTACTGTTTTTTATTGTCAAGGAAATTATCACTAGCGTTGCATAAAAAGTAATGCTTCAAGTCAAGCGTTAATTTTCCATTTGAGACATATGTAACAGAATTTTCTGATATATGTTATTTGTACACAATGAAAAAAAGACAACAGGCATGAGAGGT
>NZ_JABXHF010000069.1:0-10830 GCF_013393565.1 Virgibacillus sp. | reverse complement strand
AGTAAAAAAATGTAACGTTGCTTCTTCACATTTTAGCCTCCGATAAATAGGTCATTTACCAATATGACCCATATTTTCAGTTATGTATAGTATATAGTTGACTATGAGCAAATGAAAGTGAAGGGAGGGAATTTTTAAAAAATAAGTATATCGTCATATGACAAAAGAAGGGAGTTTTTAAGAAAGGTGAGTTATTCGAAAGGGAGGGAGTTTTGTTCACAGTAGCATCCATTTTGCATAATAAGATAATACATGCAGTTCTTCTCTTTCATCTATATAGCAAATCGACTTCATCCAGACAAAAACTTGTTTTTATATTTGATTTGTACTCCATTTTTCTTTTAATCTTTTCTACAATCGATTTTTGAAAGCAAATTCTTTCTTCCTATCATAAACATGTCATTATACTAGTAAGAGAGAGAGGATAAAAAGGGGACGTAAAGATGTTTATTTTACATAGGGAGAAAGATAGCATTGCTAATAAACGATATTTCAGTTTAAAGGTGAAAATGATCATGCTTATAAGTATCTTGCTTATAGGGATGTTTGTTATTTTTGGATTGTTTCTCCGCTCGTTTATAGCAACAACGATGGAAGATCAAATAGCAAAGCGGGCGTTAAGCGTATCTAAAAGTGTCGCGAATATGCCAAGTGTACGCGATGCTTTTGAGTTAGAGCGTCCAGAAACGGTCATGCAAAATATTGTCGGACCCCTTCAACAAAACATTGGAGCAGAGTTTATAGTTATAGGAAATAAGGAAGGCATTCGTTATGCACATCCAGACCCGAAAAAAATTGGAAAGCCAATGGTTGGTGGGGATAATTCTCGTGCCTTAGAAGAAGGACAGTCATATATCTCAAAGCGTGAAGGGTCGTTAGGGTTATCCATTCGCGGAAAAACACCTATTAGAGATAAGCGTGGAGAAATTATTGGTGTGGTATCGGTTGGCTTCTTAAATGAAGAAGTGCAACATATTATTGAGGAGCAAAGCAGATCTGTTTGGTTAATGCTGTTTGGTATTCTTTTCATAGGGGTTATAGGCGCTATTCTGATTGCTACCTATTTAAAAAAATTATTATCGGGAATGGAGCCTGAGGAAATCACTCAACTATTATTGCAAAAGGAGGCCATTTTACAGTCTACACATGAAGGAATTATTGCTGTGGATAACCAAGGGAAAATGATGATGATGAACGTTGCTGCGCAAACTATTTTATTCGAGCGAGAAATAGATAGAAGGTCGTATGTAGGGAAAAGTGTTGATGAATTTTTACCTCATACGGGGTTATTTGATGTTTTGAAAACAGGTGAGAAGCATTTTAATAAAGAGATGATCCTTGGTGATGTCATTGTTTTGACGAACCGAATGCCTATCTTTCATCAACATACTATCATTGGGGCGGTTACTACATTTCGTAAAAAAACGGAGCTGGAAAGCATTACAAAAGAGTTATCGCAAATGAAACAATATGCCAATGCCCAACGTGCACAAACGCATGAATTTTCTAATAAATTGCATACTATTCTAGGTTTGTTACAGCTAGATAAGCAGGAAGAAGCGATCGCTTATATAAAGCAAGAAAACAAAACCCAAGGGACACTTTCGCGATTTTTACTGCAACAAGTAGCTGATCCAATGGTTCAAGGGTTGCTACAAGGGAAATGGGATCAAGCTAGCGAACTTGGCATTACGATGACGATTGATCCAGATAGCCAGCTTTCTACTAGTTTTGTTGGAGAAAAGCAACGGGCGTTTTTAACAGCGGTCGGTAATTTGCTTGAGAATGCTATCGAGTCTGTGAAAAAGGAAGCAAAATCGAATCGTAACATGACGGTTCTATTTACAGATATTGGTGAAGATGTCATTGTAGAGGTGGATGATTCGGGAAGCGGGCTTTCACATCAGGATATCGATCCTATTTTTGAACAAGGTTATACGACCAAAGATGGGGCCCATCGTGGTGTTGGTTTAGCATTAAGTAAACATCTTGTAGAACGTGTTGGAGGAGAAATTTTGGTGGAAGAAGGCGAATTAGGAGGGGCTCGTTTTATCATCATTATGCCGAAAGGGGAAGGGGAAAGGCATGGAGAAACAGGGGATACAGGTACTAATTATTGAAGACGATTTTCGCGTTGCAGCGATCAATCAACAATTTGTGGAACAAGTAGAAGGATATCAGGTTGTAAAAAGTGTCAAAACAGCTGAAGAAGCTTATCATTATTTGCGGCAGCCAGGGGCAGAAATAGATCTCGTATTATTGGATATCTATATCCCAGATGTAGAAGGGTTGGAACTTTTTTGGCAATTGCGTACCCACTGTAAACGAGTAGATATTGTGGTAATCTCCGCTGCGATAGAAAAAAATGTCATTGAGGAAGTGCTACGTGGTGGCGTGATTGATTATATCATTAAGCCTGTGGATGCAGAGCGGTTTACAAAGATGTTGAAGCAGTATCAACAAAGGCGTCGTTATCTGATGTCGAAAGAAGTTTTAGAACAGCATGAAATCGATGGTCTGATTGAAAGACAGATCGGGGGTTTCTCTCCTACAAAAAAAGCGCATGGCCAGTTGCCTAAAGGAATTGATCCGATTACGTTAGATGAAGTTACCAATCTATTTCAAACTCAAAAGGTAAAAGGAATTACAGCTATGGAGTTAAGTGAACAAATTGGGACGAGCCGATCAACTGCTAGGAGATACTTGGAGTATCTCGTTTCCTTAAAAAAGATTAAGACAACACTGCTGTATGGAAATGTAGGCAGACCAGAAAGGCGTTATATCCTTTGTGAAACTTATGAACAAAATGCAACAAATAACAGTTAATATACTTATCGACACAATGTTTTAACCGCTTACATTCCGTGGTATTTTAGTTATTAATCTGATCTTTTCGCTAACTTTTATCGTGAAAAGCATTGTTTCTCATAAAACTAGTTGAGAAAACGCTAGATAGATAACATTTGCGTGACTTTGGGGTTTTACATACCGCTTTGCTATGCAGAAGGGGGATATCATGGGAGTTTTAAGTATCATTGGATTTTTGACGATTATCATCATTGTACTATTATTAATTCGCGGACGTGTGGCACCAATTATAGCATTAGTGTTAACGCCTATCATTGCTGCAGTCATTGCTGGATTTGGTCTAGAAGACATCGGAACATTTTTTAATGATGGGATTGCCGATGTTGTACATGTTGCAATTATGTTTATTTTTGCGATTCTTTTTTTCGGTATTATGCAAGACGTTGGATTATTTGATCCATTAATTCGAGGGATGATTACCATATCGCAGGGGAATGTCATCGCAATTAGTGTTGGTAGTGTTTTTATTGCTGCTATTGCTCAATTAGATGGTTCTGGAGCATCTACATTTCTTATTACCATACCAGCATTGTTGCCGCTTTATAAAAAGTTAAAGATGAATCCATATTTACTTCTGCTATTGATTGCAGGAAGCGCAAGTATTATGAATATGTTACCATGGGCAGGACCGTTGGGCAGATCGGCTTCTGTATTAAATATGGATGTCACGGAATTATGGAGACCGTTAATACCTGTTCAAGCCATTGGACTTGTACTTATGATTGCTTTAGCTATTGTTCTTGGATATCGAGAAAAAAGGCGAATTACGAAAGAATACGGATCCGTAGAAGCGGCGGCAGTTATGGAGCCTGATGTAACTAGCGTAGACGCTACGTCAGAAAGTATAAACAAAGCGTCAGAAACTGTTGCTTGGAAATTTTGGCTTAACGTTTTATTAGCCATTGCCGTTGTAGGGACATTAGTATGGGGCATTATCCCAGCAGGGCTTGTATTTATGATTGGGGTAAGCTTAGCGCTACCACTAAATTATCCAAACATGGAGGATCAAATGGATCGCATTCGCTCCCATGCTCCAAATGCCTTAATGATGGCGACAATTATACTGGCAGCTGGAACCTTCTTAGGGATTCTAACTGGTACGGGAATGTTGAATGCGATTGCAGAAGATGTGGTCAAAGTGATCCCAGCATTCATTGCGCCGTATATTCATTTAATTATCGGATTCTTTGGTGTTCCATTTGATTTGTTGTTAAGCACGGATGCGTATTATTTTGCATTAATGCCAGTAGTCGAACAAATTGCAACTGGATTTGGGATTGATTCTCTATCTACTGGTTATGCGATGATTGTTGGCAATATTGTTGGAACGTTTATTAGTCCGTTTTCGCCAGCAGTCTGGTTGGCTCTGGGATTGGCAGGCTTGGAAATGGGACGTCATATTCGTTATTCCCTGTTTTGGCTATGGGGACTTAGTATTGTTCTCTTAGCGAGCACCGTAGCTATTGAATTAATTACTGTTTAAAATATGCCGCACATCTTGTGCGGTTTTCTGTACTATAGGAAAGCATAGAATTTTGTAGATGATAGTATAAGAAAAACAAAGGTTGTCGCTATTAGAATTGGCGACAGCCAAGTTTTTCCTAATATTTTTCCTTCGCTAGTCATTCCTGTTTGTTAGTAGATGTTTGTTTTTTATCTGGGTGCGAGTTATTAACAAGATATTTGCTTTTACTGCTTTATGATAGTACTCGGTTATTTAACTTCTACATCAAATATAAACGATGCCTCCCCGTTTTCCCACTTGGCTTTCACTTCATAAATATAAACTCCTTCTTTTTCTGGGACATTTATTTTATTGTCTTTAAAAGCAACTTCTTTTGTTTGTTCATCTTCGTTCCACTCAAAAACAGTAAGTGATGGATTTTCTTTAATGATAATTTCTATACTACTATTGTTATTGACCGTAAGTGTTTCAAATTCTTTAGAAAGTTCCAATACAGAAGGAGTATCTACAGAATGTATTTCTGGCTCTCCTTTAGAGACATAATTTCCTGGTATCATTTCATATTTATTTGAATGTACAATGATTTCACCCGATGTTGGTACTTGTTCTGCTTCTTCTGAATTTGAAGTGTTACAACCAAACAGCATAAAACTTATTAATATTAGTATAAGGTTGGCATACTTTTTCAAATGAATCACCCCTTAATATGTTATGTCTATGCTACAAGTATAATTAATCATACCATCTCGTACTTACTGAATTTAAAGAATATGTTGTCTTGCTTAGATACAATTCGGCTTTTCCGTTATCACCGTCAGGATATCCTCTAACATTGAACTTAAAAGAAAATGTTCCTTTCCGATTTGGTGCTTCAAATCTTGATATTCGCCATTGAAATGCACATTAATAAAACAAATGTAAATAACCCAGTTATAGTTCTTGTGGCAATAATAAAACTCACCTTTCCCCTTAACTCTTTTATTATAGTAGACTTCTATACATGGCTAAGAAACACCTGCAAGTTTTCAAATTATGTATAGGTATGTTTTTAATACTTGATCACTAAAAACTTTGGTTTACTAGTGGCAACTACAAATTTATAGAGGGAAGTTACAAACATCTTCAATAAAGGATTTGGTGGATAATTCTGAATTATTTTAAGCTAAAAATGGCTATTATACCAGCTGTAATTTCCATCGCACCTATATAAGGTGCGATACAGCATATTTCGGACGTTAAACAAGTAATTGAGATTTCAATCGACGAACCTATACAAAGTGCGACAACAGCACTGTTTTTAATTTATGGGAAAGGAAAGATTTCAATCCACGCACCTATACAAGGTGCGACATGGGGTACAATTATTGTAGTTTTATTTCAGATTTCATTTCAATCCACGCACCTATACAAGGTGCGACTCTTTAGACTGTACTAAACGCACTTCATCAATAAATTTCAATCCACGCACCTATACAAGGTGCGACTACAGGTCACGACCATATTTATTTACGATTTAATTGTATTTCAATCCACGCACCTATACAAGGTGCGACATGATGCACTACAACCCTTGAATAAAACTATGGATATTTCAATCCACGCACCTATACAAGGTGCGACGATTCACCCATTTCGAAACCAGCGTTAGATAAAACAATTTCAATCCACGCACCTATACAAGGTGCGACGATCAAACCAGAATTAGTACGTGCGGTTTACGTAATTTCAATCCACGCACCTATACAAGGTGCGACTGCGATTTTATCCTAAAAAATAACAAAAATAATCAAAAACAGTCCATTTTTAGGTTGGAAATCTTATATATTACTAATTATCTTCAATATTATTACAAAAATCATCAAAAAAGCAAGCGGATTTTGGTGCGAATCCCCCTGGGTTTTTATGTGCACTTGGGGTTCGCACCAAGTATATTATGTAAAAATTTTTGTATTTAGAACAATTAATGAATACACAAAAGGCGGTCATGAAAGTTTTAGTTATCTGTTGACGTATTATATAAAGGAAATTTCTGAACGCCTTTTTGAAACCAAACTCCAATAGAAAAATTTCTTATACATTCTAAAATGAAGAAAGCTTTACAACACCAATTTTATTCCTCTTTAAAAACATCCCAAATTTTTTTAAGACGACGCATATCCTCCTCTCCATTGCTTGGTAATTCTTTATACCAGAGTTCTAATTCTGGATCAATATTTAAAACTTCATCTTTATTCTTGTTTTTAATGCTATTTCCTACCAAGTAATCAATACTTACATTATAAAACTGTGATAAATTTTTAAGCATTTCTATATCTGGCTCTACATGATTGTTCTCGTAATGGGAATATCTAGCACGAGAAATACCCAGAGATTTTGCAACATCTTCCTGTTTTAAATCTCTTTGCTTCCGTAGAAATTTCAATCTATTTCCAAATACAGGAGAGTTCTTTTTCACATGATCACCTCAAATTACCTCTATTATAACGGACAACCGATAAAATGTTTATCTATGATAATAAAATTTTCTAAAAATCATTGACGATAATTAGTTTATCTTTTATAGTATTTGTAATGATAAAAAAGTTATCAAACGGAGGGAGAATAGTTAATGGAACGAAAAGCACTTACACAGCTTAGAAAGAAACATCAATTAACTCAACAAGAATTAGCAAAAGAATTGGGTATTTCAACTATCTATGTCAGAAAAATAGAAAAAGGAGATGCTGATCCTGGTCGAGATACAATGGTGAAGTATGAATTATTTTTCAACGAAGATATAAAAAAGCTTTTCCCAGATATTTTTTATGCTATTGATAAGGAAAAGCAAAATGATAAAGAAGTGATCTAATTCCTTTTAAAAATTCAAATATATAAAACGTTCTTATGCATATTATGCGATGCATAATGGGGTTACTAGCAAGTCAAATAAATGAATAAAACTTGATATGATTAGTGCACCTAAAAAGTGACTGTTCTAAAATTGACTGTTTCAAAAGCACAATAAAAGTTTGATTTATTGATTCTTACCCAAAAAGGTCATTAGATTATTTCATGCTGGCATATAGTATTCCATTTATTGAACAAGCAACTATATACGGTGTTTTGAAAATATGATTTTTAAAAATCGACCTTTTTAGGAATTAACTATTTATTTTCAACTACTTTTTTGGGTGAAGGGATTATAGTTTTTGTATCTCTATGAACAAATGATTCTACTATGAAAAGCACTTACAGGCGAGTTTGTTATACAAAAATGAAAGGGTGATTACGTTGAGAAAAAAATGGGGTTTGATTTTAGTATTTGTAAGCATGGTTACTCTAATCGCTTGTTCCAATAGCAATAAAGCGGATAGTGGGGAATGGTCACCAAAAGAACCGATTGAGATTGTCGCTCCTGCTGGTGCTGGAGGTGGCTGGGATACAACTGCGAGAATGGCTGCAAAAATATTTGAGGAAGAAGGAATGGTAGAGCAAGATATTGGCGTAGTAAATAAACCTGGTGGAGGGGGTGCTGTTGGTTGGGCTTATGTAGCTGAGAAAGCAGGAAATCCGCATCATATGTTTATCGCTTCGCGTCCACTCATTGATGTGCCATTAAATGGTCAATCTCAGTATGATCATAATGATTTCACACCAATTGCCAATGTAATTGCTGATTATGGTGCTTTTGCAGTAACGGCAGATTCAAAATGGGAAAATTTAAACGACTTGTTTGAAGATATGAAGAAAGACCCTTCTTCCGTTACAATCATTGGCGCATCTTCTCCTGGGAGTATGGATCATATTCAATTTGTGAAAATTGCTAAGGAAGCTGGAGTAGATATTAAAAAAATTAAATATGTATCTGAGCAAGATGGAGGAACATTAACAGCTTTATTGAACGGAAGTGCTGATGTTTATTCAACTGGTGTTGCGGAAACCATTGAACAAGCAAAGGCAGGTAAAATCAAGGTGCTTGGAGTCACTTCAGAAGAGCGATTAGAGGGAGAAGTTATTTCTGAATTTCCGACAGTTCAAGAACAGGGAATTGATTCCAATTTTGTGAATTGGAGAGGTTTTTTTGCTCCACCTGATACAGATGAAAGTGCTATAGATTACTATGTTTCTAAATTCAAAGAATTAAATGAGTCAGAGGCATGGAAAGAAATTCGGAAGCAGTATGGTTGGGATGAAATGTTTATGTATGGAGAAGAGTACAAAGATTTCTTAGATGAACAGAAAGAAGAGTCTGAACAACTACTGGATGAGCTAGGAATATCAAAAAATGAATGAGGGCAAGAAGGGAGCTGATCTATAAACATGTTAAAAACATTAAATAGAAAAATTGCAGTGCTTCTGTGGTGCATAGCTATTTTATATCTTTTCTTTGCCTATAGATTACCATCCTATGCTTATGTACCAATAGATTCGAATGCTTTGCCGATAATTTTAGGAATATTATTACTAGTTCTTTCCACGATCTTATTTTTCGGAAAAGGGGACTCTGAAAATGACAAATTAAATATAAATAAGACTGATTTGCTGAAATTACTTGGTGTCTTTTTGCTCAACGTTCTTTATGCTAGTTTTTTAGAGAGTTTAGGATTTGTAATTGTAAGTATTTTCTTCATATTCTTTTGCTCGTATTTATTAGGGTATAGAAAACATGTAATTAATGCTGTTACAGCTATTCTCGTACCATTAACATTTTATCTTTTATTTACGAGTGCATTACAAATTAGGTTGCCACAAGGGGTCATGCCTTTTTAGGGGAGGTTATTATGGGGGGTTTAGAAGGAGTACTATCAGGTTTTCAGGTTGCTTTTAGTGTAGAAGGGATTATTTTTGTTTTTATCGGTGTGTTGGCAGGTACTTTTATTGGTATGTTACCGGGATTAGGTCCAATTTCAGCAATTGCGGTCATGATTCCTATATCTTATGGGTTCGATCCTACTATTGCTCTTGTTATGATGGCGGGAGTTTATTACGGCGCTGTATTTGGAGGTTCTACATCATCGATTTTGTTAAATGCTCCAGGTATATCTGGAACAGTAGCCACTGCTTTTGATGGTCATCCATTGGCTAAACAAGGAAAAGCGGGAAAAGCACTTGCCATTGCAGCTATTTCTTCTTTTATTGGTGGAACGGTAGGAATTGTATTACTCATGTTATTTGCTCCAATGCTTGCTTCAGTGGCGATTGCATTTGGACCGCCTGAGTACTTTGCTTTAATGTTAGTAGCGCTAACGGCTATTGCTAGTTTATCAGAAGGTTCTCTTGTGAAAGCGTTTATTTCGGGAGTGATTGGTTTTATGTTTGCCACAGTAGGGATTGATGCGCAAACTGGAACCCCTCGATTTACGTTTGGGATGACAAATTTATTAAGTGGTATTGAATTTTTAGTTATAGCTCTAGGTTTGTTTGCTTTGGCTGAAATTTGCTTTTTGATCATCAACTCTGTTAAAGAGAAGAACGATATACATCATAATATTGGTAGTCTCAAGCTGACGAAATCGGATTTTAAAGAAATGAAAGGGCCAGCAACAAGGCAATCTTTTCTTGGATTTATCATTGGTGTGTTGCCGGGGGCAGGCGCAACGATTGCTTCTTTTATTGGTTATATTGTTGAGAAAAAATTATCGAAAAAACCTGAGCAATTTGGGAAAGGGTCCATAAAAGGATTAACAGCCCCAGAAACAGCTAACAATGCAGCTACCAGTGGTGCGTTTGTTCCATTATTAAGTCTTGGAATCCCAGGATCAGGTACGACGGCTGTGTTATTAGGAGCGTTACTTGTGCTAGGAGTGCAACCCGGTCCTCTGTTATTTGAGGATGAGCCGACCTTGTTTTGGGGCGTTATTGCTAGTATGTATATCGGAAATGTCTTTTTATTAATATTGAATTTGCCGTTGATCCCGTATATTGCCAAGCTGTTACTCATTCCTAGACCACTTCTTATATCACTAGTAATTACATTTTGTATGCTTGGCGTTTATGCTATTAGTTTTAACACATTTGATATTTACTTATTACTTTTATTTGGGGTTATTGGTTTTTTAATGCGATTAGCTCGCTTTCCTGCGCCTCCGTTTATTTTAAGTTTTATTTTGGGAGGAATGATGGAGCAATCTTTAAGGCAGTCACTGACTATTTCTGAAGGTAACATAGGCATTTTTTTAGAAAGTCCTATAGCAATTGCTCTCTTTATAGTAGCTTTATTGTCCATTGTTATTCCTGCTTTTAAAAAGAAAACGATTACTTGAGTAGGGGGATAGCGATGAAGAAAATAAAATTAATTGCGAGCGACGGACTATTTCAGGCTGGTCATACCGTGCAATATAATAGCTTTCCAACTAGAAAGTATACTTCTCAATCTGTGTTTAATGATAATAGAGGAAGTGAGTTTAAAAATAAGCTTATTGATGAAGAACTAGATACATTTGGTATGGAGAGATCATTAAGTGATAAAGGCAAACCTTATGACAACGCAGTATCTATGGCAGCATTCAAAAAAATAA